>JADFLZ010000009.1:0-13655 GCA_022564135.1 Candidatus Zixiibacteriota bacterium | reverse complement strand
TCATAAAAGAAAAGCGACCGGGGGCGATGGTACTGGTCGGAGACAATGACGGCTGGATAGAGGGTCCCCGGCGTTCAATAGCAGGTTTTCTTAAGTGGGTCGAAGTGACCAGCGAAGGTCTGGTCTGGTATCGTTCTCTTGACTTTAACAAAAAAGGCACTGTCGCTTCTGATACCAAAACTTTAGAAGAAGCCAAACAGCTGGGTCAAAAACTTGGCAAAATATTGTGCGATAAGAGTGACAGATAAAAAAACGATTGTCGACTATTACCGCGCCCGCGCCGCCGAGTATGAACAGATTTATTATCGTGATGTACCAGAGCGGCGACAGGAGATAGCAGACCATTTTAAATTCATAGAAAAACTTGCCGCAGGGAAAACTGTGCTGGAATTAGCCTGTGGCAGCGGTTACTGGACTCAGGCTGCGGCCAAAAATGCCAGAGAAATAATCGCCACAGATATCGCACTTGAGATGATAAAAGAGGCGAAGAATAAAAAATATAACTCACCCGTAACATTTATAAATTGCGATATCTATGACCTTCCATTTAAGAGAGCCACTTTTGATCTGATAATAATCGGCTTCTGGTTTTCCCATGAACCGAAACAGAACTACAGCAAGTTTTTTGAGATAATTGAGAGGCCGCTAAAAGACGATGGTCAAATCTGGCTGATTGATAACAACCCTCCGGCCGAAGGAACAAAGTCTGATTTTCTACATACTGACCAAGCCGGCAACAATTTTAAGAGCCGCAGGCTAAATGATGGCCGGGAGTTCTCGATATTAAAGAACTATTTCAACCAGAACGAACTGCTTGATATTTTCTCTAAGCCATTTCGTATCAGTCGGTTAACTTACGAGAAATACTACTGGTCGCTGCTGCTTGACCGCAAGAAAGCAGGTCAGCAGTCAGAAGTTTAAGTATGCCGTTGCCATTACTGAATATTTTATTATATTCTTGGGCTTACTGATTTAGTAAGGGAACTGAAAGCCGTTTATTGAGTTAAAGATTTTTGAAGAGGTGATAAAATGAGAACCGGTATCCATCCCGAATATTTTGAAATGACTGTAACCTGTGCCTGTGGTGCGAAATATCCAACCCGTTCTACCAAGAAAGTAATCAAAGTAGAAATCTGTGCCAATTGCCATCCGTTTTTCACCGGTAAGCAAAAGCTGATAGATACGGCCGGTCGTGTGGAAAGATTCCGCCGCAAATACAAGATTGAAGCTAAAAGCGAATAATCGCATTCCGGCAACTTTGGAGTTGCCAGAGTAAATAATCTAAAAAGATAGTTTCCAATTATTAATTATGGCAGACTTTAATATAGGTGGTCAGGCTGTTATCGAGGGCGTGATGATGCGCTCGGTTGACAAAGTCGCTACAGCTGTGCGGATTCCGTCTGGTGAAATTGTCATCAAGACTGAAGATTTTAAGTCTATAGTTCAGCGCCACAAAATTCTGGCAATTCCGATAATCAGGGGCGCTGTTTCTTTTTTTGAAATGATGATAGTCGGCTTTAAGACCCTGAACTTCTCAGCAGAGATAGCTTCAAAAGAAATTGAAAAAGAGGAAGCCGCCAAAAAAGGTGAAGAATATAAAGAAAACAAAAATTCTTCCAATGCCATCTGGCTCTGGCTGACAACGATCTTTGCTATGGGACTTGGGATAGGTATTTTCTTTTTTATTCCTCTGGCGATTTCGAACTTATTTGAGTTCGACAAGAATGCCGTAGCTTTTAATCTGCTGGCCGGCGCTTTCAGAGTGGCTATGTTTCTGACTTATGTCTGGGCTTTGACTTTATCCAAAGAGTTTCAGCGGATTTTCCAGTATCACGGCGCCGAACACAAAGCTATATTTACTTATGAAATGAAAAGCGAACTTACCCCCGAAAACGCGGCCAAATTTACCAGGTTCCACCCGCGTTGCGGAACCTCGTTTGTGCTGATAGTGGCGCTATTTGCGATTTTTGTATATGCTATTTCTGATTCGATATACGCTTCAATAACCGGTATGGCGCCGGAACTGCTTACCAGATTCGTACTGCACTTATCTCTTCTGCCTTTTGTCGCCGGCGGCTCTTATGAGATTCTGAAATTTTCAGCCAAAAACAGAGAAAACAAGCTGGTTAACGCTTTCATTCAACCCGGTTTGTGGCTGCAAAGACTGACTACCAAAGAGCCGACTTTTGACCAGCTGGAAGTTGCCATTGTGGCGCTTGAGTCCGCTCTGGGCATCACCGAATCAAAAATAGAGGCCAAACGCACACCGGTCTATTAGCTTCGCCGCTTACTTCCAGAATTTTTTTCTTCTGTAACAACTTAATATGAATTTAGTTAGAATTATAAAATGTTAGAAATAATCGAAAGACTCGAAAACAGGCTGAAAGAGATAGACCAGCAGCTGGTCGATACTGCTTCAAGCAATGACCGCAAAGGTTTGGTAGAACTAAACCGCGAACGGCGGCGTATTGAAAATACTCTTGAGACCGGCAGAAAGTATCGCAAATACAAAGAGACTATCGATGAAGCCAGGCAGATTATCAGCTCTGGCGAAGACGCGGATCTGGTAGCCCTGGCGCGCGAAGAACTGGCTGAGTGTGAGCCGGAGTTTGAGAAACTTGAAACTGAACTCAAACTAAAGCTTCTCCCCCGCGACCCCGATGACGACAAGGCGGCCATTGTTGAAATTCGTGCCGGTACCGGCGGAGACGAAGCCGGACTGTTTGCAGCTGACCTGTATAAAATGTATCAGCATTTTGCGGATGCCAAAGGCTGGACAATTGAAGCCCTGAGTACCAGCCCCACGGCGGTCGGCGGCTTTAAGGAAATTATATTTTCAGTTTCAGGAGACGACAGCTACGGCCATATGAAATATGAATCCGGGGTGCATCGCGTACAGAGAGTACCGCAGACTGAGACTCAAGGAAGAATACATACCTCGGCGGTGACAGTGGCTGTATTTCCCGAAGCGGAAGATGTTGATATCGATATCAAAGAGAATGAACTAAAAATTGATGTTTACCGGGCTTCGGGTCCGGGCGGTCAGTCTGTTAATACCACAGATTCGGCAGTGCGCGTTACACATATTCCGACCGGACTGGTAGTAACCTGTCAGGATGAAAAATCTCAGTTAAAAAATAAAACCAAAGCTCTCAAAGTTTTGCGGGCCCGGCTGATGGACAACATTAAAAAAGAACAGCAGGCCAAGATGACCGAAGAGCGCCGCTCGATGGTCTCAACCGGTGACCGTTCGGCGAAAATAAGAACTTACAATTTCCCTCAAGGGCGGGTGACTGACCACCGCATATCTCTGACACTATATAAACTTGATGGAATTTTAGCAGGCGATGTAGATCCGCTGATAGAGCCTCTCAGAGAATTTGACCGCCAGAAACATCTTGAGCGACAAGCCAAACCAACGACAGAGACCAAATGAAACAGATAATAAGAATTCTGATCAGCCTGATGATAGCATCGACTTTCGTCTATACCTACTATGATAACAAGTTTGAGGCTCCCGAGAAGATCTCGAATTCTATAAATGATTTCACGCTTGAATCGACTTCTATTCCAACGGCTCAAGAGGATACGTTACTTACCATCGAAGTTTTAATCAATGGTCCGCTTGATTCGACTTTAAATTTTCAGTTTAGAAGTTCAAGAAGCCTGCAAAACGAAAACACTCTCTTGAGACTGTATGCCCGCACGCCGCTTACCCGACCCGATTCTTCGGGGCAGGCATTTTCAACGCGTGTGCAGTCCCCTAAAAAAGGTGCCGCTACCTACTACTACTTCGAAATTCTTGATCCGATCGGAAGATATAAAGCCGGGCTGAAAATGACCGACGACAGACCTTTTAAAATCCGTGGCGTTGGCAAAATCCCGGGCTGGATAACATATTCTCAACTGGCATTACTGTTTTTGGCCATGTTTTCAATAGCCTTAGCGACCATGCTCGCTTCTGAATGCAAAGACAACTATGCCCGTACCGCTGAATCAGTAAAATGGTTTATGGCATCATTGGTTTGTTTGATCCCCGGCGTATATCTGTTTGAGACTATCTCCCGCATGCATCTGCTCGGAGAAAGCTGGCAGGCAGTACCTTTTGGCACTGACCCTTCTGATAATCTCTTTCAAATACTGATAGTATTTATTTTCTTGCTGATATTGGGCGGCAAAACATTGATGGCGAAGTCAGAACAAAAGACAGGGATTATCAGCCAGTCATCTTATCGTAAACTCGCCACCGCTGCGCTGGTTATCTCTTTTAGCGCGTTGGTGTTGTTCGGCAGACTAAACATCAGCGCCTCAGTCACTGAAGTTTTATCGTATTCCATATTGGCCTCGCTTTTTCTTTCATATACTGTTCTCCATTTCAAAGCCAAAAACAGCTGAGGTGGGCTATCTCTGGCAGCGACAACAATCCGCTTAAAACGCACATCGGGGCGCTGATATCAAAGTATGCTGATCAACTAAGGGAAGCAGGCATCGACTGCGCCGAAGCAGAATGTGAATTAATTCTTTGCAATGTTCTCGAAGTTGACCGGCTCAATTTGTATCTTCACGGCGACAGCCTGATAGATGAACAAGCTATGGCCAAAATAGAAAATATCGTGTCGAAACGAATCACCCGCTACCCGCTTCAATATATCTTAAGTGAATCCTGGTTTTACGGGCGCTGCTTTTATGTCAATGAAAGCGTGATGATACCCACTCCCGAAACTGAACTTCTCTGTAAAGCTGCCATAGGCTTTTGCGAAACTAACAAGATGCAGCGACCGCGCATTCTTGATATCGGCACCGGCTCAGGTGTAATTGCGGTAACTCTTGCCGGTGAGCTAATCGACACCGAGATAACAGCTATCGATATATGTCAGGCGGCTTTGGACGTTGCCAAAAAGAACGCCGCCAAACTAAGCCCCGAAAAAACCATAAGTTTCCTCAAGTCAGATTTGTTTGAGAGTCTAAATAACACTAAAAAGTTTGATTTGGTTTTATCAAACCCGCCTTATATTACTGAAGAAGAATACTTAAGCGTGCCGCCTGAAGTTAAGGCTGACCCCAAGATTGCCATAACATCAGGGAGTGACGGCCTTGACGCCATAAAAGTAATACTAAAGAAAGCGCCGGATTATCTGGCAGTAAACGGCCGAATAATGTTCGAAATTGGACACAAACAGTCAGAAAAGATATCCAAACTTGTTGAAAGCGACAGCCGTTACAGCTCTATTTCAATCTTAAAAGACTTAAACGATATTGACCGCATCGTCATTTTAAGTTGCGACAAATAATTATGCCGCGCGAAAGCTTAAAAGATAAAATCTCCAGAGCCAAAAAGATTGTCAAAGCTCTTAAAACTACCTACCCGGACGCTAAATGCTCGCTGAATTTTAAGAACATCCATCAGCTGATGGTCGCCACTATCCTTTCGGCGCAATGCACCGACGAGCGGGTTAACATTGTCACCAAAGACTTGTTTAAGAAATATCGTTCGCTCAAAGATTTTGCCGGAGTTGATATTCGGCAGCTTGAAAAAGATATTCACTCTACCGGCTTTTATAAAAACAAAGCTAAGTCTATCAAAACATCCGCGCAGCAGTTATTGGAACACTATAGCGGTAACATTCCCAGAACTCTGGACGAACTCGTAACACTTGCCGGTGTGGGTCGCAAAACCGGCTCGGTGGTTTTGGGGGCCGGTTATGGCCTGACTGAAGGAATCGTAGTCGATACCCATGTTATAAGAATCAGCAATCTGTTGAAACTTACTAACTACAAAGACGCTCTTAAAATTGAAAGAGAGCTGATGAAAATTCTGCCGAAAAAAGATTGGATCATCTTCACACACCTGTTAATCGACCCCGGCCGAGCAGTATGTATCGCCCGCCGCCCCGACTGCGCCAGCTGTACTCTCAAAAACCTCTGCCCTTCAGCGAAGTTGTCTTCGTAGGTCAGGAGCTTACAATCCCGAGCGAAGTCGAAGGGCTTGCGCTCCTGACTACTTGTGATGGTCAGGATTGTGAAAGTCCTGACCTGCATCGTCTTACTTCGACTCTCTCGACTACACTTCGGAACTTTGTCCGTTCAGTATGACGATTCGGAAACAATACCGCTTTTTCTTAAGTACAGTTCTTTTGATTTTGGAATTTCTTAATCCGATTGATTCTGGAATGCCGAATCGTTATATTCACGCTCTATGGCAAATACCTTAAAACAGCCCGAAGTCACTCCTGAAATTGTCAAACAGCATGGTCTGAGCGAAGAAGAATACGCTAAAATTAAAGAGATTTTGGGACGTGAGCCAAATTTCACCGAACTGGGCATTTTCTCGGTAATGTGGTCAGAGCATTGCAGTTACAAGAACTCGATAGCCCTTATAAAGACTCTCCCCCGCGATGGCGAGGCTATTTTGGCCAAAGCCGGCGAAGAAAACGCCGGTGCGGTTGATATCGGTAATGGCCAGGCTGTGGTGTTCAAAATTGAGTCGCATAATCACCCCTCGGCAGTTGAGCCGTATCAGGGAGCAGCCACCGGTGTCGGCGGCATCTTGCGCGATATTTTTACAATGGGCGCCCGTCCGATCGCAGCGCTAAATTCACTGAGATTCGGCCAGCCCGATAACCCCAGAGTGCGCTATCTGGTTGACGGCGTAGTTCGTGGCATTGGCGATTATGGTAATTCTTTCGGGGTACCAACTGTAGCCGGTGAAGTTTATTTTGATGAATCTTATACCGGCAATCCGCTGGTCAATGCCATGGCGGTGGGAATTGTCAAAACAGATAAAATCGCCTCGGCTGTCGCCAAAGAAACCGGCAGCCCGATTATGATTGTCGGCTCCAGAACCGGCCGCGACGGTATCCACGGGGCGACTTTTGCATCGGTCGAAATAAGTAAAGAGTCCGAAGAAAAGCGGTCATCGGTCCAGATAGGCGACCCCTTTACAGAAAAATTATTACTTGAAGCGACTTTGGAAATAATCGACCAGGATTTGATTGTCGGCATTCAGGATATGGGAGCGGCCGGGATTACCTGTTCGTCTTCGGAGATGTCGGCCAAAGGTGAGTGCGGTATTGAAATAGATATAGAAAAAGTCCCTGTTCGCGAAGACGGCATGACGCCTTATGAAATACTGCTTTCTGAATCACAGGAGCGGATGTTAGTTTGTGTCAAAAAAGGCTGCGAAGAAAAAGTTGCTGAGATTTTCAAAAAATGGGACCTTGAGGCGGTAATAATCGGTCAGGTCACGGACGATAAATTGATGACCATAAAACTTAATGGCCGGATTGTCTCGCAAATCCCTTCAAATGATTTAGTGCTCGGTGGCGGCGCACCGGTCTACACCCGCGAAACTAAAAAACCAGACTATATCGACGCTGCCGTAAAAATAAATTACGATGATTACAAACTTGATATCGACTACAACAGCGCCCTTCTGAAATTGCTCTCCTCCCCTAACATCTGCCACAAAGGCTGGGTCTTTGACCAGTACGATTCAACCGTGCGCACCAATACGGCGGTCGGACCCGGCTCCGACGCTGCTGTTATGCGAATTAGAAAAACCCGCAAAGCCCTGGCTATGACAACCGACTGTAACGCCCGCTATTGTTATTTGAATCCCAGGATGGGTGCGATTTCGGCGGTCTGCGAGTCAGCCAGAAATATCGTTTGTTCGGGAGGTAAACCTCTGGCCGTGACCAATTGCTTAAATTTTGGCAATCCCTATAAGCCGGAAATTTATTACGGCTTTTCCGAAGTCATAGCCGGTATGGGCGAAGCCTGTCTGGCACTTAATACACCTGTCACAGGCGGCAATGTTTCTTTTTATAACGAAGACCCCCAGCGGGCGGTCTTTCCGACACCGGTCATCGGCATGGTCGGTCTGGTTGAAGATATATCTCATATCACCACCCAGACTTTTAAAGATGGCGGCGATACTATTTTACTTGTCGGTGAGAACAAGAACGAACTGGGAGCATCGGAGTATCTGCACGCTCTCTTTAATCAGACGATAGGCGCAGTTCCGGCGATTGACCTGGATTACGAAAAAACATTACAGAGCGCTCTTCTGGCAGCAATTCAAAAAGGCCTGGTCAAATCTGCCCATGACTGCTCAGAGGGAGGGCTGGCAGTTGCAATCACCGAATGCTGCATCTCTGAGAGAGAAAACATGCTTGGCGCCTCGATTAAAATTAACGATGAATTGCGCAGCGATTGCCTTCTGTTTGGAGAAACACAGTCACGCGTTATTCTTAGCTGCGACAGCAAAAACGAAAATGAATTGATTGCTGTTTTTAAAAAGCAGAACGTCAGCTGCCAAACTATCGGCACGACTGGTGGTAATAGGCTGACAATCAACGACATGATTTCGGTAGACCTCAAAGATTTGGCCGAGGCATTCTATAACGCGCTGCCGGAACTGATGGAAAAGGTCGCTTAACTCAGGTAAAGCCTGTGGCACTTTATATTTTTTCCGACGCACATTTAGGGGCACATTCAGAAGCAAAAGAATCCGAAAAGATAAGTAAAATTAGTCAGTTGTGCGAGCTGATTAAAGAGGACGGCGACAGGCTGATTATATTAGGCGACCTTTTTGATTTCTGGTTTGAGTACAAACATACCGCCCCCAAAGAACATTACCGGGTTTTATTTCTGTTAAGCGAACTGGTCAAGCAGGGAATTAAAATCGACTATGTCAGCGGCAATCATGATTTTTGGCTGGGTGATTTTTTTGAAACTCAGATGAAGATATCAATTCATCGCGACGATTTTGAAACAAATTACGGCGGCAAAAGATTTCACTTTATCCATGGCGACGGCCTGGCGGCCGGCGATTGGGCTTACAGAATCCAAAAGAAAGTATTCCGCAACAAGTTCAATATCTGGCTTTATAGAAAACTGCCGCCGGATTTCGCTTTTGCATTCGCTAAAAAAGTTTCAGGAAACTCCAGAGCGCGCTCTTCAAAAAGAGAAAACGAATTTCTGTCCGATTATCGAAACTATGCTGCTGGTAAATTAAAAGACAGCTTCGATGTCGTCGTTATCGGCCATCTGCATATTCCTTCGTATGAAGAAACTGATGATGGCATATATGTCAACAGCGGTGATTTTATTGAGCATTTCAGTTATGTAAAAGTGACTGCTGACAAAATCTCATTAGAATATCTTAAGTAACAGAACTTCGTCTATTTACAGAAGTTAATTGAATATTGTCAGAAATTTGATTAGTCTTTCTTAATTCTTTTTCAAAGGGATGTCCCAGCTGCCAGCCGGTCTTACCGGTTGCGCGAAATCTTTCTAAACGTCTGATGCAAATCTCGGCAAAAATCGGGTCGAGATCAATTGTCACGCATCTGCGACCAAGTTTTTCGCAGGCGACCAGAGTCGTGCCGGAGTGTGCGAAAAAATCTGTGACAGTCTCCCCGGCGCTTGATGAACTTTCCACGATGCGCTCGATAGACTTAATCGGTTTTTGAGCGTAGCAGCCGTTGACGTTTTCTTCCATCCGGTAAAAAACCTGCTGAATATCAATCCAGACATTGCCTGCGCGGATATTGGGTGATTTGCTGCGCTCGATATTTTCGGTAATTTGGCCGGCTATCTCTTTGTAGTAGCCTTTTAAAACTTTGGGGATAGCTGTATAACAAACTTTAAATTTTGGTTTACCCATGGTGTAGTAGAGTAATTCCTGGCGGGTGGCCATCCAGTTCTGCTGGGTGCCGTAGCCGCGCTGATTGCGCATAGTAATAAACGAGCGTGATGTGAAATCTGTTTCAGACATCATGCTCATAAACTGCGGCAGCGGCTGAAAATGATTGTTTTGATCTGCACCCAGCCAGATATACAGGGCGCTGTTTTTAGCTAAGACAGAATGGCAAATTAAAATCCATTTTCGGCACCACTCAATAAATTCAGATACCGGCAGCTTCTTACCAAAAACAAGATTATAAGGCGGGTCTTGAATTGCCAGAGTTGGTGACGGCGCTTTTGAGTGAATCTTTTTTACAAAATCCAAGTCCGCTGCGTCACCGCAACCGATCAGATGTTGACCGGCCGGGTCGCTCCAGATATCACCGGCTTTGAGACGACAGTGCGGCAGTAACATTCGCCGCAACTTTTCATCTTTTTCCAGGCGGTTTGAAATTTCGACTGACACAAAAAAAGTATGCTAATATTCAGAACTGCTTCAACAAAAAGAGGGCAATGCTATTGCCTCTCCTGGCAATCCGTTCAGCTGATTTGTCGTAATCTTATTTGAGCCAGGCAGGCTGTCTGCCGGCTTTCATTTACATTTACTTCCTGAATGGCAAAATAATCAAAAATTGGTATTGCCATTTGGGGGTTCCTGTCAGCTGATTTTCCTCTTTCAATCCCTTGACATCTAACAACTTACTAAAATCGGGGGTTAATTGGCTGCTGCCTCGTTTTAATGAGAAATAAACTATGGATAACCGCCTGCAGGACAGCCTGTTACATGAAAGACGCCGACCAGTATTGAAAGCCGCCGTAAATTTTTGTATAGTAGTCTATTATGTCTGATGAGAAACTATGGGCCCCCTGGCGGGCCGGCTTTATTTTGAGCAAGAAAGAGAAAGGCTGCATTTTTTGCAAGCGCCTCAAAGAGAAAGATTCTGTCAAAAATTTGATAGTTTATCGAGGCCAGAAGACGCTGGTCATCTTAAACAAGTTCCCTTACAACGCCGGTCACACTATGATTGTACCGATTCGTCATGTCGGTCAGATTGAAAAGTTGAAGGCCGATGAAGCGGCGGAATTTTTTGAGCTGCTGCAAAAGACCGTGACAATAATAAAAAAAATACTCAAGCCAACTTCTATGAATCTCGGTATGAATCTGGGTAAAGCCTCCGGCGCCGGCGTGCCCGGACATCTGCATATGCACATAGTTCCGCGCTGGACCGGCGACACCAACTTCATGCCGATAATAGGCAAAACCAAAGTCGTTTCGCTGCCGCTTGATCCAATTTACAAAAAACTAAGAAAAGAATTTATGAGCTGATGGCGCCCAGAGCCAAAATACCAACCAAATCCGAACTGGTTCAACTTCAGAAACTATACAAGACGGATGAAAAAATTGGCGAACGCTTAGGCGGTGTGCCGGCCTATCTGGTCGCTTACTGGCGGCGCAAGAAAAATGTCCCCAAGTATTCGCTGCCCAAATTTTCCGACCGGGAGATATTGACTTTATGGGAACGCTACGGCGATGACGAAAAGTGCGGCATGGAGCTGGGCATTTCCAAAGCTGCTTTTTACAACTGGCGCCGGCGCTATGATATAAGAGAAAAACCGGCTTTTCTGAAACTTGAACAGCTTGAACTTAATTTTCCGGGATCAAGAATTTCAGCTCTGCCGCATTCGTTATACGGCGAGCAGACTATTGTACAAAAAATATTGTCACGGGCTGCGGGCGAAGATAGAGTTAAAATCGGCACTAAAATTAAAGTCGAGCCTGACCTGGTAGCGGTAAATATCGGAGCAGGTGAAGTAATCAGCGAATTTGCTAAGATCAGCCAGGGCTATGTCTGGAATGCCGGCAAGATTATTTTGAGTGAAGGCTCTAATTTCAGAAACAGCAGCAGCAACGGACAATCCTCCGGCGAGTTTATCAGGCGGCAGGGACTAAAGACTGTTTATGATCTGCGCGAGGGCAACTACTCCCAGGTGCTGCTTGAAAAAGGGCATTTAATTCCCGGGCAGTTTATTCTGGGCAGCGAAAAAGGTGTTATCGCTTATGGCTGTGTCGGAGCATTTGCCATACCTGTTTCGCCCGAAGAGGCTGCCAGAGCCTGGGCGGATGGTGAGCTTGAAATCGAAGTTCCTGCCACGATTCAAGTCGAACTAAGCGGCCGGCGCTCACGTGGAGTTTCGGCGCGCGATATTGCCTCGGCGGTAGTAGCTGTTTTAGATAAAAAGGTCTGCGCCGGGAAAGTCATAGAATTTAACGGACTGGCTGTCTCGCAGCTTAGCGTCAGCGAACGCTTCACGCTCTGCTACATGACCCAGCTCTCAGGCGCCAGAGCCGCTATCTGTCCCTACAATTCTACAGTCAGGCGATATCTGACCGGCAGAACTGTGGCCGGATTTGCACCAATTCAGCCCGACAAAAACGCCATATATGAAAAAACGGTCGAACTCAATATCAGCGAAATCCGGCCGACTGTTTATTCTCTAAACGAAGAAATTGAACTTAAAACTGCGCAGGAACTTGAAGGGCAGACGGTTAAGCAGGTCGTTTTGGGCACCTGTGCTAACGGCCGTTTTGACGATTTACGTGTCGCCGCTGATGTTTTAAAAGGAAATACAGTCCACTCCGATTGCCGGCTTTTTATCTGTCCGGCCTCCAGATCAGTATATTTAGAAGCGCTCAAGAAAGGCTTGATTCGGGTGTTTGTCGAGTCGGGTGCGATGGTCATGAATCCGGGCAGTGAGATGGCTATGCTGAACAACAGTGCCTTGTTCTCTGATTTTGAGACTACCCTGACAAATTCGATAGAGCAAGTGCCCGGAGACAGCGTCTACTACTGTTCCCCTGCCACCGCCGCCGCCTCGGCGCTGAACGCCACTATCACCGACCCGGCCAGGTATGTGAAGAGGTAAACTCTCTATTCTATTTTTTTAATTATCTGAATCATCGGGGTCATATTCCGGATAATATTTTTCCGGCTCAAATTCTGAAACATCGTATTTTGGCTCTCTGTCCATAAAGCTTGCCAGCGGACTCAAAAGAAAAAGAAGTATCAATAAAAGCGGCAATATAAACGGCGCTATTTGCAGAAAAACCGGCACATTCTGGCTCGGCTCGTCTGGCCGGGGGCTGTCGGGGAACCCTCTCATCTGCCAGCCGCCCTGGCCGTCGGCGATCCAGCAATCTTCAGAGGCCATAAAGCCATACGAATCGCCGTAGACCGCCTGCAAAAGCAGTGAGGGCACCAGATACAGTATTATCACTCCCAGAATAAGTAACAGCCATCTTTGCATATATATATGAACTCACAAAATGCTGAATTCAGCATTTTCTATTTGAAAATTATAGGTTTGCAATTTAGCATAATAAAGTCATATATTTTATCAACAATTCATAGAACGAAATAAAGATGGCACTATGGAAAAATCAGCAGCCTGAGAATTTACTGAGCAAAGAAATTATGAGTGAAAATAAAGATACAGCCCCGCTTAATCCGAACTTGATCGGAGATAAAGTAAGCCTGCGTCCTGCCACACCTGACGATTTGATAATAACCCACCACTGGCTGACAGTGAGCGACCCGGACAGAATCTATAATTCGGTCACGCGCATTCTCTCTCCGGCCGAGACGGCCGATATGTTCAGGCATAAGCGCAGGTCAGAGATGGATACTGTTTTGATGGTGCTCGAAAATAAAGAACAGAGGCCGGTGGGAACACTGACGCTATTAGATTACAATTCGCTGAACCGCTCGATTGAACTGGGTCTCTTGATTGACCCTGAAAAACGGGACAAAGGTTTGGGGAGCGACGCTGTAAAAGTAATTTCCAAATACCTGTTTATGCAGCGCGGACTCAATAAAGTTTATACTCAGCTTTCCGGATTTAACTTATCAGGCATGAAACTATTTGAATCAATAGGATTTAAAAAAGACGGAACGCTTCGCGACCATCAC
>JADFLZ010000183.1 GCA_022564135.1 Candidatus Zixiibacteriota bacterium | reverse complement strand
GAGACCGTAATGTGCAAGGTGGCATTACCGGTGTTCTCTATCAATAGGGTAGTATCTTTGGAAGCACCGGGCTTGACATAGTTAGGCCAGGTTATCTCAGTATACTCATAAGTCGGAACCGGTACCTGATCAGGATCAACACAGGCTATACGGATATGCCTGATGGGGTTGTTCTGCCAGGTTGAGTTGTCAATAAAGGCAGTACCTGGATCAAGATCGTTAATATAAGTCATATGCAGCCATTCTGAACCAAATCCATCAGGATAAGAGACAGCACGAGGCAGGATAGTATCGGCGCCTGAGAAATCATCACCAGACAGTGTCGCAATACCAAAAGGCGCCAGCGAGGCCCAGTGATCTGCATCACATGGTCCTACAGCACCTGTGTCAAAGTCACACTTAGGTGTCGGTGAGTTGGTCAGGTTGTGAGGAAGATCAAAAGATACACCGTTGTTATCTGATATTACCAAAACTATCTCACCATTAGCTGAATTGCTAAAGTCACCATCATATCCACGCTGTGAACAATCCGGATTGTCGGGATCATCGTGACCATCCCAGCGGTCTACTGCTGAAATATAAATGTTACCGGCACAGGTCGCCATGCTAATCATGGAAAGATTAGCGTTAGATCCACCATTACAAATAATCGGATCCTTCTGGCTGACCATCGCTACCCGAGGACCAAAACCTGCAGCCGGAAATGACTCTGCCCAGTGATAGACTCGAGAAGTGAAAGCGACAATATTGTCGCTCAGGTAACGACCAATATCTGAGGCAACCCAGGCTAGGTGGAACTCTTCAGTGGGAGCATCGCCGACCCAGAGACCGGCCAGGTCGTTCCAGGCTATCCAGCCATCTATCAATGTATCAAACTTGGTAGCATTGACTCTGTTATTCCAGGTTACACCATAGTCATCAGATATATTATAATAAACGTCATTGAAAAAACGAGCTCTCAAAGTTCCCATGCTTTCATTAATTGAACAGGTATCACAACCGGGTTCCGGCAGATTAGCTGTCCAGAAAAGCGCCACTTTACCGGATTTCTTGGAAGCTTCTATTGTTTCCGTAGTAGCATGTATAGTGTCAAAGACCCAGGGGCATTCCCAGCCTTCTACTATAGGGTCAATCTCTCCAGAGATAAAACAGCTCGACAGAGAACCATCACCCAGAGCAGAGTCTGCATGACCTTCTCTGCGGAAATAATAACCAATGTGGCCTGAACCACCGCCAGAGAAGCATATAGCAGCAACGTGAGTTACTGTTTCACCGCTTGGTCTGACCTGAAAACCGACCGTTGGCCAGATTACTACTTCATCACCACCGGTGTACGGGTTTTTCCAATCCGACAGAGCTTTGTCTACAATTGCTTTCACACCGAAGCCAGCATCACCAGGGGCTACTTCGTCATAGAAGACTGTCGCTTTATAATTATTGGAATTTCCATCAGGGTTCCAGTGACCACAAATAATAGCCCTATTGTCAGGAGTAACTTCGAGCTCAAAATAACCACAATATTCCGGGGCAAATGTGAGGTTTACTTCTGTCAAATAAGCTCCATCGGCGGCACTATAAGCGGCATAACCCGCGGTACGGGCGTTACTTAAATCCGGACCAGGCAGGTCCATCCAGATGGCGTGAACCAGTGTCAGCGTGTCGCCTAAACCAGTATCGAAATTACGACCGATCATGGTATGACGGCGCATTGTGCTGTTAGCCTGATAACCGTAATAAGTGTTGCCAATAATGGCACCCGGAGAGGCGGATGGCACCGAAGTTCCTAATGAAGCTTGCGGATAATCGCCGCCTTTGGAGGCCGGGACATTTATTGTAGACTGTTCCATCGGCATTGCATAATCCCAAACCTGACGGATAATAGGATTATAGCGCGGAGTCTCCCATGCCTTTTTGGCGGAGAATACTGATGTCGCACTAACTGCGATCAACAGTAAGGAGAAAACAATTAAATGCGTCATTTTCTTCTTCATAATAGCTCCTTTAGAGAGTTTTTTTTTAAGCTCTCAGCGTGTTTTTGAAATTGAAATAAAACTTAAAATATATTCGAGTTCTGACTCCAAACAATTCCTGCCAGTTCAGGCAAAAATAACCAGTTAGGTAAATTGGCGATGTATTTTACAGACCGAACCTATCGTTAAATTATAATGAATATCTCAATTCAGTCAATCAAAAAATGATCGCCCCGAACGTATCTAAATGGCCATTTACCCTTAAGTTTCTGTAACAGAACAACTTTGTGTAAACAATCTGTTCGCCCAGTCCTGTTTACGTTTATTAAATCTACCTGATACTTATAGTGTTTGGTGTGCTGCTTGTCGGTAATTTCATGCCGGAGGTCGGAATCGAACCGACATGATGTTGCCATCGGGGGATTTTGAGTCCCCTGCGTCTACCAATTTCACCACTCCGGCATTACTGACTAAATAAGCCAAAACCAAAGGATTCAGCTCATAAGTTCACTAAGTAATCAGAGTGGGGGGTGCAGTCAAGCTCAATAATCTAAATTCGGATTCGATCAATACGGATTCTTGCTCTTGCAGCGAAGACAGAGTTTGTCTTTTGAAAACAGCAGCCAATTTAAAAATGTGTTCGCTCGTCAGAAGTGTCTTTGGGAATTCTTCGGGTTTTGCTGACACCTTTAGGGACATACAGACCTGAAGAGGGATGAACATGGCAGGTAGCAGCGGGCTCGGTTCCTTCGATAAATACTTCGTTTCTGACATCAATACAGCGGTCGGTGGCAATTTCTCCAGACTCAAGACAGACGTCTATTCTGATAACTCCGTCGGGGGCCTCAAAATCCATCAGAGGTAAAGAGTCATGAGCGGCCATCATGAATTCTGTCCAGATAGGTACACCGTTTTTGGCGCCGTCCTGATTTTTTCCGAGCGAAGTTTTATCATCAAAGCCTATCCAGGTGCCGGCCGTAATCTGGGGTGTGTAACCGACAAACCAGTTGTCGCAGAAATTATCCGACGTTCCGGTTTTTCCACCAGCCGGGCGAGTGAAACCCCTCCAGCGCACACTTCGGCCGGTTCCATTATCGACAACCGAACGCATCAGGTCTACCATGATATAGGCCGTCTCCTCAGAAAGGACTTCCTCTTTGTTGAGCGAAGAATTGTCTTCTAAAACTGTGCCGTAGCGGTCTACTATTTTGTGCACATAGCGATAAGGAACATGAATGCCCTTGTTAGGGAAGACTGAAAAGGCTGAGACTAGTTCAATCAATTTAACTTCGCTGACTCCTATTGCCAGTGACGGCACCGCACTAAGCGGCGTGGTAATACCGAACCGCCGGGCATAAAATATCGCCTGTTCCGGACCGATTTTTAAAAGGAGCCTGATGGCCACTAAGTTTCTTGATAAGCGAATGCCGTCGCGGATTGTAATCGGTCCCATAAACTTGTCATCAAAATTATGTGGACGCCATTGTTTGGCTCCGGGGATATCCAACACTATCGGATTGTCATCTATTATGTCTGTGGTGCGAAAGCCGTTATCGATACAAGCAGTATAGATAAATGGCTTAAAGGATGAGCCCGGCTGTCTAAGGGCCTGAATCGCCCTGTTAAACTTTGTTTCTTCAAAAGAACGGCCGCCGACCATAGCCAGGACATCGCCATTGGAATTGTCTATGGCAATGAAAGCCCCCTGAATTTTCTTAAATACAGGAATGGGCTCCCCAAACTGATCCAGGGTGTCGAGCAGGTAGGTCGTATAATCAGAGTTCTTTAAGGTATATCGTCTTTCTATGCGAGCGCGCAGAGAATCGATTTTCTTAAAGACTGCTTTTTCAGCAGCCTTTTGCAGGTTTAGCTCCAGAGAAGTATAAACTTTAAGCCCGCCCCGATAGAGAACATTTTCGCCGTATTTATTTTTTATGTACTGTCGCACTGTTTCGGTAAAGTATGGCGCGTAGCCAATCTTTTCTTCGGGGGGAGATATTTCAAGTTCCTGAACTCGCAGCGAGTCATACAGCTCTCTGGTAAGTCCGCCAACAGTATAATACGAAAAGAGGACTCTGTTACGAGCCTGAATGGATTTGTCCGGATTATTCAGCGGAGAATTTATATTTGGCCCCTTGAGCATGCCGATAAGAATGGCGCAGTCATTGATATTCAACTCATGGGCTTCTTTGGAGAAAAGCAGCCTGGCTGCGGCGGCTACACCATAGGCTCCCCGGCTGAAGTAGTACTGATTTAAGTACATCTCCAGGATTTCTTCTTTTGAGTAAGTTCGCTCCAGCTTGATGGCTGTTAAAGCCTCTTTGATCTTACGCTCAATTGTTTGCTTGCGTGTCAAAAAGAGCATACGCGAAAGTTGCTGAGTTATTGTAGAAGCGCCACCTTCGATTCGCCATTTGACAATATTGGTTACAGCTACTGTCGCCAATCGTCTGAGGTTAATTCCCCAATGATCAAAGAACTGGCGATCTTCAACCGACAAAAGCATTTTCACAAGATCAGGAGGAATATTCTTATATGGAGTCAGAATCCGATTCTCGCTGTAAAATTCCTGAATCAGGATACCATTTCTGTCATATAATTTGGTCTTCAGGCTCGGTTCTATATTATGAAGCTGTTTAAATGAAGGTAGCTCGGACTGGTAAATATTATAAGTCCGGTAGCCGAGAAAAGTCAGCAATACCAACAGGATTAACCCTGCGATGGTCAGATATTTCCTGATTTTCTCCTGATGTCTTCTTCTGGTATGTGATTTATACATATTCTTTTCAGTTTCTCTTCAGAGAGCATTCAAGTCAACTTAAAACCGGATAGGCATTTAACTGTTTGATTTTTGTCCTTATATATTCTATTCTGTCGTTCAAATCGGCACAATTATCCGGCAATTGAACTGCATAGAATTATATGCCGATAAAGTGACTAAGTTGCCTTTAAAATGAGAAGTTATGTCTAAGATATTGTCAGATAAAGAGATTAACCAGGAAGTCGAGCGGCAATGGACGCTTATTTCCAGAGGTACTGTAGACCTTCTTCCGGTAAAAGAGTGGAAAGAGCTGCTCAAAAAATCTATAGCAGAAAACAAGCCTCTTCGTGTGAAGCAGGGTTTTGACCCTACCGCACCTGATATTCATCTGGGCCATACGGTCGGCATCAGAAAACTAAAACAATTTCAGGAGCTGGGACACCAGATCGTTCTTATCATTGGGGATTACACTTCCCTGATCGGTGACCCATCAGGACAGTCTTCGACCCGACCGCCTTTAACTTACGATGAAGTAATGAAAAACTCTGAGACTTATCAGGTTCAGTTTTTTAAAATTCTGGATAAATCCAAAAC
>JADFLZ010000008.1 GCA_022564135.1 Candidatus Zixiibacteriota bacterium | reverse complement strand
CGTCCTGACCGGGTTTGATTACCGTTATCTTGTTCTGGAGGGCGGCCGGGTATTTCGAATGCAGACCGATGCTTATCTTACTTTTGAACCATACCAAGATCTGATGTACCATATGCGCTTCTGGGAATTCGGTGTTAATGAAAACTACATGCTGCTATATCTGAAGCAGCAAAAATACTATCTGAAAGTCGGCCGCTTTTATCCGGCCTACGGACTGAGAATAGCAGACCATAAAACATACGTCCGTGAGCGGATAGGCTTTGGTTCCAATGTCTATCTTGACGGCATTTCTGTTGGCGCCGAGATTGGCGGATCTAACATAGCAGTCGAATTTTTTAACCCCAACCAGCGGTTTGTCGGTACCTTTCATATTTTCAGAACCGGTTATTTTAAGTCGTTAAGTTTCCTGGCCGGTTTCTCGGCAAGATTTTCAGAACAGTTGAACGGTTCAAACGGCGCCTTTCCTCACACCAAAGGCATATTTGGCGGCTTGTCCTATGACCGCTTCACTCTATTGGGTGAACTTGATTTAGCCGGCAAAGCCAATGATTCGCTCCTGTTATACGCCGGATTAACAACCAGAGTCGAATACGGGCTCTATTTGATAGCAGAATATAACTTCTTTGATAACAATCGAGATTTACCGGGTGGCATAAGCGAATTTTTGCGGTTTTCTCTCGAGTTTTATCCGATACCGTTTGTTCAATTCAGACCATCATATACTTATTACACTAATGGACCTCTGGACGGAGAGGATAACTTCTTCCTTCAATTTCATGTAGGATATTAATTTGTTAGTAAGAAAAGGAAATTAAATGCAGAAATTAAAAGCAAAATTAGGATTACTCTCTTTAGGACTGCTGTTGGTCATGTCTTACGGCTGTTCAGACAGCGGTGACTCTCCTACCGGTGGCGGCGGAGGCGGCAATCAGGCGCCGGTACTGGCTGCTATAGGAAGCCGTACAGCAGCTGTCGGTTTTAACTTAGCTTTTACTGTTACTGCCACAGATGCAGATGGCCCCGCCCCGACTCTGACAACTTCTACGCTGCCTAACGGTGCTTCGTTTACTGATAACAATAACGGTTCGGGCAGCTTTAGCTGGACTCCTGCTTCAAATCAAGTTGGTGTGGCTACTATTACTTTTTATGCCTCCGATACTGCTGCAACTGACAGCGAAGTTGTAAATATAACAGTTGCTCTGGCCGTAAGTTACGGATCAGATGTCAGGCCTATACTCGTAGCAAGTTGTGCTATTTCGGCTTGCCATGGAAGTGCCCCAATTCAAAGCGGTCTCAATATGGGTACGGCAACCTGGACTCAAATTCGCGCCGCTTCTGGTAATGTCGGTGGACTTGTTGTAGTAGCAGGAAACGCTTCGAGTAGTAATCTATACCTAAAGACGACTACCAATCCGCCTTTCAACGCTCGAATGCCTCTTACCGGCGGTTTTCTATCAACAACACAACAAAATCTTATCAGAGACTGGATAAATCAAGGGGCGCTCGACAATTAAGAAATAAATCATGCCAATGAGATCAATCTTAGGAAGTTTCATAGTTATCTTTCTGCTGGGCAGTTCTGCTAAGGCAGAAACTTATAGTATTGACCCGACTTATACCGGCGATACAGTCTACTTCAATTCTACTGCCAGGCTGGAATTTGTGGGAGGGAAGACTCAGAATGTTACGGGCATGTTTACATTTGATGCGGACACTCCCGAGAGCAGCATAAGCGGCCTGCTGGCGGTTGACCTGCGCACGCTTAAAACAGGCATTGCCACCCGTGATAGACTTATGCGCGACAATCATCTGCATACTGAAAAGTATCCTTTCGCATATTTCGAAGTTGATTCTCTGGTGCCCGTGATTTCTCTTAAGGTCGCTGATTCAATATATACTGCCAGAGTAATGGGTAAGTTTTACATTCATGGGGTTTATCGTGAAATAGAAGCAGAGCTTACTATAGTGAGAAGTTCGGCAGGTTCAGAAAGTGAATCAATAAAAGTGAGAGCAAAGTTTGCGATCAAACTTGACGAGTTCAAAATTCCCCGCCCCAGGGCGCTGTTTCTGAAACTTGCTGAGACTATTGAGGTTGTGGCAGTTTTCAGAGGCTTCTCAGCTGCTCCATTAGAGCAGATTGAACTGCCTGACTGGAAAAAACTTGATTAAAATTTGGACAGTATCTCCATAGTTCTCTTGCATAAAAAAAAATGCGGTCATATCTTTTAGGTGACTGTCGATAAGATTTTAAGAAGTTATGAGAAACAGGATATTAGAAATAGTAGTTTTTCTGATGGATTTCCTGCAACAGGGGGCCAAAGAGAATTTTCACCCTGATGAACTGTCAGATACTCTGGAGCAGATGGGCTATTCTGATTCAGAAATAAGCTCAGCCTACAAATGGATGCTTGAGAGATTACACGGCAGTCCCGAAAAGTATTTTGATAGATATCCGGAAAAACCTAAATCGCTGAGACTTTTAAGCTCGGTCGAAAGGCAGCAGATTTCTCCGGCTGCTTTTGGCTATGTTCTAAAGCTCAAAAATCTGAACCTCATAACTGATCTGGATATGGAGTCGATACTGGAAAAAGCCTCACAGATAGGCACTTATCCGATGAGCGAAAGCCAGATGAAGATTTTGGTCTCTACTGTGGTTTTCCCGGAGCTGGCCGGTGCAGATATTGAAGAAATATCTTCGAAATCAGCTTCCTACTTGAAAAATTTCCACTAAATTATAATATGTCTCTTTCCGGCAAACAGCTGGTCGTCGGTTTGACCGGCGGCGTGTCTTGCTATAAAGTTCCGAATCTGGTTCGGCTGCTTTATAAAGACGGGGCCTCGGTGCAGGTGATAATGACTGATGCGGCCACTAAGTTTATTACTCCGCTTACTTTGGAGTCGGTTTCACAGCGGCCGGTAGCTGTCCGAATGTTTCCCGAAGATGAATATGTAGCTACCCGTCATATTGATTATTCTGACTGGGCCGAGCTGATAATAATCGCACCTGCTACCGCCAATTTTATGGGGAAAATAGCCACAGGTATTTCAGATGACCTCTTAACAACGGTTGTCACAGCTCACCGCAATCCAATCCTGATTGCCCCGGCTATGAATCCGGGCATGTGGGAAAATCCGGTGACTCAGAAAAATTACAATTACTTAAAAGAACTGGGGCATAAGTTTGTGGACCCGGCCGCAGGGGAGATGGCCTGCGACCATGAGGGCGTCGGAAGAATGGCCGAGCCGGAAGAAATATTCGAAGCTATTAAAGCTTTTTTGTTACCTGTAAAAAAAAAGACACTTAGCGGCAAAAAAGTTTTAATAACGGCTGGTCCGACCCGTGAAAAGATTGACGCCGTTCGTTTTATAAGCAATTACTCGTCCGGCAAAATGGGTTACGCCCTGGCAGAAGCTGCCATTGAACTGGGAGCCGAAACGACGCTTATCAGCGGTCCGAGTGCGCTGGCTCCGCCTCCCGTCGCCAGATTTATTTCAATAGAATCGACCGAGCAGCTCTATCAGGCTGTCTCCAAAGAATTTGCGAATACTGACTGCCTCATAATGGCCGCGGCGCCATCGGATTTTAAGCCAGAGACCGAATATTCTGATAAAATAAAACGAAACGGCGGCAGCCTCAACCTGACGTTTGAACCAACTGTAGATATCTTGAAATCACTCTCCAATGGCAAGAGAAAGAACCAGTTGGTCATAGGCTTTGCACTTGAAACATCCGATGCCATCGCCAATGCCACCAAAAAACTGAGCGACAAAAATCTTGATGCCATAGTTGTTAACAAAGTATCCACAAATACCGGTTTTAATAGCGATACTAATCAAGTTACTCTTATCCTTCGTGACGGAGAGCCAATCGAGTTTCCGTTATTAACAAAATCAGAAACTTCAATTAAACTGCTTGAGGTCTTAGCTCCATTGATCTAATTTGTCCGGTATAGTATTCATCTTATGAACACAAAACCGGACGACATTCATCGGCTGCTGAAAAAAGCAGTTAAATCGCAAATTGACATTGGCACCAAAGAAATTATTATAAATAGAAACTCAGCTAAGTCACAAATTAATAAATGTGATGGACAAACTGATGTTTTAAACATAGCAAGTGAGGCAGAACTGTTTAATCAATTTGACACTTCGACTTTAGGAGAGCCTGAGTTTGATTCGCTTGAGGCACATTACGATAAAATATGCAACTGTCAGAAATGCCCGCTGGGCAAAACCCGCAACAAGTTTGTCTATGGTGTCGGCAACCCCCATGCTGATCTGGTATTTATTGGCGAAGGTCCCGGGCGTGATGAAGATTTAAAAGGGGAGCCGTTTGTAGGCCGGGCCGGCAAACTGCTCGATAAGATTTTGGAAGCAATAAAATTTACCAGAGATGATATTTACATTCTCAACATGGTCAAATGCCGGCCTCCGGAAAACAGAGACCCGCTGCCGGAAGAAATGGAAGCCTGCAATCCCTACCTGATAGAACAACTGCGCCTCATAAAACCAAAACTAATCTGCTTACTGGGACGGGTAGCCGCCCAGAGACTCTTAGATACCAAGACTCCGCTGGGTAAACTTCGCGGCACTTTTCATAATTTTATGGGTGCTGAAGTTCTGGTAACTTATCATCCGGCGGCGCTGCTTCGTTTTCAGGCTTACAAGAGAGACACCTGGGAAGATATGCAGAAACTAAAGGCGCGATACGATGAGGTAACCAGATAAATGGCCAGACCGGCGCATCAGAAAGATAACATAACCCACCTGCAGCCACCGCAGTCCTACGAAGCCGAGCAGGCAGTCTTAGGTTCTATCTTAAAAGACAGTGAAGCCATTGCTCACGTTCTGGAAGTTTTTGATTCTCCCCATCATTTTTACAATAACAAACACCAGATAATATTTCAGATTGCCATAGATTTGTTCGACCGCTCCGAGCCGCGCGATATAACGACCGTCTCGGAAGAACTGATTAAGCTGGGTAAACTGGACGAAGTCGGCGGCCGAGTTTATCTGGTAGAACTGGCTGCTTCGATTGCCTCATCGGCCAATGTTGCCAGCCATGCCAATATCATTCTCGAAAAATCACTACTGCGAAAAATGATAAACACTTCCAACCAGATTGTCCGCAGCTGTTACCTGCTGGAACAGCCGGTTTATGAACTTCTTGATGTAGCTGAAACGAACATCTTTGATATCTCGGAAATGCGACTCAAGCATGGCTTTGTAGCACTGGGAGGATTGTTGAAAGATGCTCTGGAGCAGCTCGACAATATCGAAGAAGGCGGCATGCAGGGGTTCAAGACCGGCTTTACGAAGTTTGATGAAATGACGCTGGGCCTTCACAGAGGGGAATTGATTGTCATTGCCGGTCGTCCGTCAATGGGTAAAACAGCCCTGGCGCTGAACATCGCCGAAAATTTTGCTGAGATAAATAAAAAGGGTGTAGGTATCTTTTCGATTGAAATGTCAAAAGAACAACTGGCTTTTCGAATGCTTTGCGGCAGAGCCCGGCTTAACCAGCAGAAACTTCGTTCCGGCAAGCTTCGTGACGAAGAATGGCAAAAACTTACAATTGCCGGTCATAATCTGTCGGAAGCAAAAATCTTTATCGATGATTCGGCTACTCTCACTCCGCTGGAACTGAGAGCCAAAGCCCGCCGCTTAAAAAAACAGCACGATGTAGAATTAATAATCGTCGACTACCTGCAGCTGATGCACGCTCACGGCAGGCAGGAAAACAGACAGCAGGAAATATCTTTAATTTCAAGAAGTTTAAAAGCGCTGGCCAAAGAACTCAGCATACCGGTCATTGCCATCTCGCAGCTGTCCCGTCAAGTTGAGCAGCGCGGCAAAGAAAAAATACCGCAGCTGTCTGACCTGCGTGAATCAGGCGCCATAGAGCAGGACGCCGATGTCGTAGCTTTTGTCTATCGTCCGGAATTTTATCTTACCCGGGAAGAGCGCATGGAAGAACAGAGCAAAGGTCCCTTAGATACTAAATTAGGTAAAGCTCAGATAATTATAGCCAAACAGCGTAACGGTCCGACCGGTGTGATAGACCTGGCTTTCGTGGCTGAGTTCGCACGTTTTGAAAATCTGGAAACTCTGCATCCTGACCTTCCGGCCGAAGCCACTCCGGTCCGCGATGACGAAGAACTGCCGCCATTTTAATTTTATTCGGCCACTTTAATTTTAGCATATTACAGCCATGTTTGAGTTAATTTCAACCGCTGGCCCTGCCCGCCGCGGCAAAGTTGATACTGACCACGGCGTTTTTCAAACGCCGGCCTTTATGCCGGTCGGCACTACCAGTGCAGTCAAAGCTCTTACCTGTGAAGATCTCGAAGAGTGCGGCGCTGAATTAATTCTGGGCAACACTTATCATCTCTATCTTCGTCCCGGCTCAGAGCTTATAAAAAAATTGGGAGGCTTGGCCAAATTTAACAGCTGGAACAAACCGACTCTGACAGATTCCGGCGGCTTCCAGATTTTTTCGCTGAAAGATATTTCAACCGTCACTGATGACGGCGTTGAGTTTAAGTCTCATTATGATGGCTCCAAACATTTTTTCTCACCCGAGAAGGCGATACAGATTCAGCACGACCTCGGTGCCGACATAATCATGCAGCTCGATGAATGCGTGGCCTATCCGGTCAGCCAGGATGTGGCAGGTATCGGCGTAGAGAGAACATACAAATGGGGGCAGAGATGCCTCGAAGAACACCGGCGTTTGTGCCAGTCAAATAACAAACAAATAAATTTGTTCGGCATAGTACAGGGCTCGGTCTATCCCGAACTGAGAAAGAAATCGGCCGAGCAGATAGTATCACTCGATTTTGTAGGCAATGCCATTGGCGGCCTGGCGGTGGGGGAATCTAAACAGGAAATGGAAGAAATGCTGGCGCTGACAATTGAATTGTTACCGGAAAACAAGCCAAGATACCTGATGGGTGTCGGTTATCCGGAAGATATTCTGATGGCCGTCTCTTACGGGGTGGATATGTTCGACTGTGTTCTTCCTACCAGAAACGCCCGCACCGGAGCGGTATTCACTTCGTGCGGTCCCTTAGTTTACAGAAACGCCGAGTACAGCAGGGACGAGCGCCCTCTTGATACGGAATGCGACTGCAGGGTCTGCCAGCGCTACAGCCGGGCCTATCTGAGGCATCTCTACAACCAGTCGGAAATTACTGCCATGGTGCTTTCGTCGTATCACTCTACTTATTTTTATCAAAAGCTGATGAAGAATATCCGGCAGGCTATAGAATCAAACAGCTTTGATTCTTTCAGAAAGCAATTTCTGGAAAAATATTTTAACCGGGCTTAACAGCCGCTAAAGCTCTATCAGATAACCCAGAGTAACACGAAAATCACTCAGCCTGACTCCAACTCTTTGAATCGAATAGCGGTAGGCGCCCAGGTCTCGTTGATATACGAAATTCGTTCTGATATCGGTCATTCTTATCTCAAACGACCATAGGCGGGACTTTCTCAGCCCAAAAATAAACCTGTAGCCGGCATTACCCTGCAGATAGACATCACTGATATTTTCATCGGCCAGCAGCGAGTCAGCAACATTGCCATCCATATTCAGGTAGCTCTGGTTATAAACGACACCCATTCCCACAAAACCCATCAAACGGTCGGTGCCCCGATAGTACAATATTTCCGCCGAGGTTGTAAGACCATAAAAGTCACCTTTGGGGAAACTTATTTTGGTCGTTCTGCCACGGCTGTATTCAACTCCTGTCCTGAGAATTATCGGATGATAAAATAAGAGCTCATACTTAAGCGTGAACTCAGGCCCGGCAGAGGCAAAACCGCTGGGACTTGAAATTCCGGCGGTAATATGAAAATTCATAGTATTAATGGTATCTACAGCGGTCGGGTTCAAAGGAAAAACCGGCAGGCTCAAAAGCGATGTCAATATCAGGCTATACATATAATCAAATAACTCTCTTACAGGTAAATAACGCTATATATTTAATATTGTTAAGTACTTTTAGTAACAATACCAAAGAGCTGCTAAGATACCGCAATAACTGCCTTTATTCAAATGGAGTTGACAGCGCCACAAGGATTTCTATATTGCCATCTTGCAGCCACGATGTGAATAATATCACAATTGGTAAAATAAGACAGTAGTTAACTTTATAGCTTGAACAGGAAATAAATGAGCAACGTCACCGAATATAAGAATTTCATTAACGGCCAGTGGCTGGCCTCAAAATCCGGCCAGACCTACGAAAACCGAAACCCGGCGAATACTGACGAAATCATCGGACTCTTTCAGCAGTCAGTAGCCGAAGATGCTACCGCTGCTATCGAGGCAGCTTCGGAGGCTTACCAGAAATGGCGCCTGGTGCCGGCTCCAAAGCGCGGTGAGATACTTTATAACGTTGCCAAAAGACTTTTTGATAATAAAGAAGATCTAAGCTCTGATATGACCCGCGAGATGGGCAAAGTCATCAAAGAAACCCGCGGTGATGTTCAGGAAGCTATTGATATGACTTTTTATATGGCCGGTGAAGGCCGCCGGCTTTTCGGAATAACCACGCCATCAGAGCTGGCTAATAAATTTAACATGACTATCAGGCAGCCGCTGGGTGTCTGCACTTTCATTGCCCCCTGGAATTTCCCGATGGCCATTCCGGCCTGGAAAATGATGCCGGCGCTTATTTGCGGTAATACAATTGTGATTAAACCCTCGGAACATACACCTCTCTCGGTGGTAAATCTGATGAAAGCCTGCCACGAAGAAGGCGTTCCTGCCGGTGTTATAAATATGGTCACCGGTGACGGTCCGGTCCTGGGTCCGTCGTTAATCAACGACCCCAGAGTAAAGATAGTTTCCTTTACCGGCTCCACCCGCACCGGCCGGATAGTATCCGAAGCCTGTGCCAAAAATTTCAAACATGCCTGTCTGGAAATGGGCGGCAAGAATGTAGAAATCGTCATGGATGACGCCAATCTTGAACTGGCGGTCGATGGCGCTTTATGGGGAGCTTTTGGCACCACCGGTCAGAGATGCACCGCCACCAGCCGTATAGTCTGTCATAAAGATGTTATCGAAAAATTTACGTCAATGATAGTTGAGCGGGCTAAGAAGTTAAAAGTTGGCAACGGCCTTGATGAAGCGATTGATATGGGGCCGATCATAAATCAAAAGCAGCTCGACAATGTTCTGAAATATATTGAAATCGGAAAATCTGAAGGCGCCAAACTCCAGACCGGCGGGGAGAGAATGACCGGAGGAGAATATGATAAAGGCTACTTTGTGCAGCCGACCGTTTTCAGCGATGTCACTACCGATATGCGTATCTGGAAAGAAGAGATATTCGGCCCGGTCTTAAGCATTGTTTCCTGTTCATCTTTGGATGAAGCCATCAATCTGGCCAACGACACTGTTTACGGACTGTCGGCTTCGATTTATACTCAGGACATCAATAGTGCCTACACGGCCATGCGCGATATCAACACCGGCATCTTTTATGTCAATGCTCCGACCATCGGGGCCGAGACGCATCTGCCTTTCGGCGGTACCAAAGAGACCGGCAACGGCCATCGCGAGGCGGGTACGGCGGCGCTTGATGTTTTCAGCGAATGGAAATCTATTTATGTCGATTTTTCAGGGAAACTTCAGAGAGCCCAAATCGACACGGAATAAAAAATGGCTAAGTGTAAATTTATAGATAATCATCTGAGCGGTTTTTTAGCTCTTTATCTTATTCTCTTTATCTGGATGGCCTCTTCGATTTAATTTGTTTCTGTTCCAATCAGGCTATCACAGAAAACTAAAATTTATTTTTGAATTTATTGGAGAAAAAAATGTCAAAGTCAAATAAGAAAAGAAAAGTAATCATAATGGGAGCCGCCGGGCGTGACTTCCACAATTTTAATACAATGTACCGCGATAACGATCAGGTCGATATTATAGCTTTTACCGCCACTCAGATTCCTGATATTGACGGGCGCAAGTATCCGGCAAAACTGGCCGGTAAATTATACCCCAAAGGGATTCCCATCTACGAAGAAAAAGAATTACTTGGTTTGATAGCAAAGCATAATATTGATGAAGTTATTTTTTCTTACTCGGACGTGCCGTATCAATATGTCATGGATAAAGCCGCTCATGTAACGGCCGCCGGCGCCAGGTTTGCGCTCGAAGGCGGCGATCCGACCATGATTAAATCAACTAAACCGGTGGTGGCAGTTTGTGCAATCAGGACCGGCTGTGGCAAATCGCAGACAACCCGCCGCGTCGCTGAAATTCTGCAGGAGCTGGGCAAAAAAGTGGTGGCTATCCGTCACCCTATGCCTTACGGTGATCTGACCAAGCAGATTAATCAGCGATTTGCAAAATTAAGTGACCTTGATAAACATAATTGTACGATTGAAGAGCGGGAAGAATACGAGCCGCATATTAGGGCCGGAGTAATTATCTATGCCGGTATTGACTACGAAAAAATTATCCGTGATGCCGAAAAAGAAGCCGATGTAATCCTCTGGGATGGCGGCAACAACGACATGCCTTTTTACAAGCCGGATCTGCTTATCACAGTCGTTGACCCGCATAGAGCAGGACATGAGCTGTCATATTATCCCGGCCAGAATAATCTGCTCATGGCCGACGCGGTAGTCATAAATAAGATTGATTCTGCCGATGCCGACGGCATTTCCGAGGTTCGCGCTAATATTTATTCACAAAACCCGGACGCTGTCGTAATAGATGCCGCTTCACCGCTTACGGTTGACAAGCCGCAGCTTATCAAAGGTAAGAAAGTTCTGGTAATCGAAGACGGGCCGACTTTAACCCACGGCGAAATGGCCTACGGCGCCGGAGTGGTCGCTGCTGAAAAATTTGGCGCCGCAGAACTTGTTGACCCCAGGCCGTATACTGTCCGTTCAATCTCGGAAACTTTTGAAAAATATCCGAATATTGGAATTTTGCTGCCGGCCATGGGCTATGGCGACAGTCAGGTCAAAGACCTTGAGACCACTATCAACAAGACCAAATGTGATGTCGTCATAATCGCAACGCCGATTGATTTAAGCCGGATTCTGAAAATAAACAAGCCAACTGTACGGGTAAGCTATAACCTTCAGGAAATCGGCTCACCGAATCTTACGGAAGTTCTGACAGATTTTGTCAGTAGAGGCAAAAAATCTTCCGCAAAGAAGAGCAAGAAATAGTATTGTTGAGGCGATAAAAATAATGTCCGGCAAAACAGCAGTAGTCGCTCTGGGTGGGCATGCCATAACGAATCCCGACTTAGAGGACACTATTGCCAATCAGTTTGCCAACACCAGAGAATCTCTGAATGGTGTAATTGAGCTGATTAACGAAGGCTATAACTTAGTCATAACCCACGGCAACGGACCGCAAGTCGGCAATGTGCTGCTGCGCATTGAACTGGCCAGGGGTCAGGCGCCGGTTTTGCCTTTGGGGGTCTGCGTGGCCGACACTGAAGGCGGCATGGGTTATATGATTGAACAGTCGCTGCAAAACAGACTTCGTGCGGAAAAAATCGAGCGTCAGGTGGTAACGCTTATCACCCAGGTAATAGTAGCCGAAGATGACCCGGCCGTGCATAATCCGACCAAGTTTATCGGGCAGTTTTATTCAGAAGAAGAGGCTAAAGATTTTGAGAAGTCCCGCGACTGGACAATGAAAGAAGACTCAGACCGCGGCTACCGCCGGGTGGTGCCCTCGCCAATGCCATTAAAAGTTGTGGCAGCGGAAACGTTAAAGAAATTAGTTGCCTCCGGCACAATCGTAATTGCCGGCGGCGGCGGCGGTATTCCGGTTTACATCGACAAAAACGGCAACTACGAAGGCATGGATGCGGTCATAGACAAAGATTTGGCTTCGGCTGTAATCGGCAAAGAAATCGGCGCCGACATACTGGTCATCCTGACTTCGGTTGATAAAGTTGCCCTGAACTTTGGTACGCCCGAGCAGAAAGATATTGATAAAATGTCGCTCTCAGAGGCGAAGAAATATCACAGCCAGGGTCACTTTGCGGCAGGTTCAATGGGACCCAAAATAAAAGCCGCCATCAAATTTTTAGAAGAGGGCGGCAGTCTGGTTACTATCTCAAACGTACCCGACGCTCATAATGCAATTCTTGGAAAAGCCGGCACAATTATCGTGCCCGATTAGAAACAAAATGTCAGAAATCAGCCATGACTTAATAAAAGCCGTTCAAAAAAACGGCCGGATGTACGAAGTCGGCGGTGTTGTGCGCGACCGCCTCTTGCTTCACGCAAAACCGACCAAAGACTGTGACTATTTAGTTACCGGCATCCCCTACGATGACCTCACCAAAATTTTAAGAAAATTCGGGAGGGTCGATCTGGTCGGCCGGAGTTTCGGAGTAATAAAATTTACCCAGACCATTGATGATCAGCAGCACACTTTTGACATAACTCTGCCGCGTAAAGAGCATTCGACCGGGGTCGGACATAAAGATTTTGCTGTTTCATTTGATCCCTCGCTGCCGGTCGAAGAAGACCTCAAGCGCCGTGATTTTACCATAAACGCCATTGCCAGAGTTATTGACTCAGGCGAACTGGTCGATCCCTTAGGCGGCGTCAAAGACTTGGAAAACAGAACTCTGAAAATGGTTTCAGAGAATTCTTTCGAAGAAGACCCGTTAAGAATGCTGCGGGCGGTTCAGTTGAGCGCGCGATTTAATCTCAAGATTGAAGACAAAACTCTTAAATCATTAAAAGAACATCACGCTTTGATATCGTCCATCTCAGCCGAGCGGATTGCCGAGGAACTCAATAAACTTTTGATTCATGCCAAAAAACCATCCGAAGGATTCAGACTGATGCAGACGAGCGGGCTCTTAAAGTATGTTTTGCCGCAGCTCCAGGAGTGCGTCGACGTTGACCAGCCCGGCGGCTATCATCGCTGGGATGTTTTTGAGCATACTATTCGTACCATAGACGAATGCCGGCAAAGTTTGAGGCTTCGTCTGGCGGCACTTTTTCATGATATCAGAAAGCCGCAGCATAAAGAGCTTAAAGATGACGGCTGTACCTTTTACGGGCATGAAATTGGCGGCGCCAAAGCGGCCAAAAGATGGCTGCGCGACTACCGCTATCCCATCGATTTGACCGGCGAAGTTGTCACTCTGGTCGAGCGGCATATGTTCACAACCGATGTCTTGGACAAAGGCGTAAGACGCTTGATACGAAAGGTCGGCCTGGAACTTATTTTTGACCTGCTTGATTTGCGCCGGGCGGATGTGATTGCCCAGGGCATGGGCGGCATTACTGATGATGTCGACGAGCTTGAAGCCAGAATTCGTCAGGAAATAGACAAAAAATCTCCTTTTGGACTGAAAGATTTGCCACTTAAGGGTTCGCAATTAATGAAATTGCTGAAACTTGAGAGCGGACCGGCCATTGGTGAGATTTTAAATCATCTTTTGGAGCAGGTTCTGGACTTTCCTGAAAAAAATATCACCAGCGAGCTTGAAAGTATGGCAAAAGATTATTATCAAGAGAACCTGAATAAACTCCTGGAACTAAACAGAAAAAGACTTAAGGATACGAATAATGAAAATTCATGAGTATCAGGCCAAAGAACTGTTCAAGCAGGCCGGTATCCCGGTTCCTGAAGGTAAAGTGGCCAGCGATGTTGCTGAAGTTGTAAGCATCGCAGAAGAATACAAAAAGCCGGTAATGATCAAGTCTCAAGTGCATGTCGGCGGACGGGGTAAAGCCGGCGGTATCAAATATGCAGAGAACCCGGAATCTGCAAAAATTCTGGCTCAGCAGATTCTTGGCATGAAAATAAAAGGTCTGACTGTTAAGAAAGTTCTGGTAACAGTCGCCGAAGATATTTTGTCAGAAGCATATGTCAGCATTATCTTAGATCGTAACACCAAAACACCGGTCATAATGGTTTCATCGGCCGGCGGTATAGATATCGAGGAAGTTGCTGCCAAGACTCCCCAGAAGATTTTCAAGATGAGTATTGACCCGGTCGAAGGTCTGCAGCCGTTTCAGGCCAAAATACTGGCCTACAAATTGTACCGGGATATTGGCCAGGTGCGTGAAGCATCAGATATAATCACAAAAATGTACAACCTGTTCTGGAAATATGACGCTTCACTTATCGAAATAAATCCGCTGATTACCAATCAGTCCGGTAAAGTTATCGCACTCGATGCCAAATTTAATGTTGATGACAACGGACTGTTCCGAAACGGCGAAATAGAAAAGATGCGCGACCTTGATGCCGAAGACCCGGCGGAAATAGAAGCCCGCGATGGCGGCCTGTCGTTTGTCAAACTGGACGGGAATATCGGCTGTATCGTAAACGGAGCCGGACTGGCCATGGCCACCATGGACTTAGTCAAACGCTACGGCGGGGAACCGGCCAACTTTCTTGATATCGGAGGTTCCTCAAATCCCCAAAAAGTGGTAACGGCTATGAAGATTATCTTAGAAGATCCGAAAGTAAGAGCTATTCTTTTTAATATCTTTGGCGGCATAACACGCTGCGACGATGTTGCCAACGGCATAGTTGCCGCCTTTGAAGAACTAAAACCGACTATTCCGGTAGTAGTCAGGCTTACCGGTACTAACGAAGAAAAAGCACACAAGATTTTGAAAAAAGTTAAGCTGCCGTATGGCGAGACCCTTGACGAAGTTGTCAAAAAAGCCATTGAACTGGCCGGAATTGCAGCCTGATTTCAAAAAGCTGACAGAGGAAAGAATTAATGTCAATTTTCATAAATAAAAAAACCAGACTTATTGTACAGGGCATAACCGGACGCGATGGCTCGTTTCATGCCGCTCAGATGAAAAGCTACGGAACTAAAGTTGTCGGCGGTGTCACTCCCGGCAAAGGCGGCAGCAAAGTTTCCGGCATCCCGGTTTTTAATACTGTCGCAGATGCTGTCGAAAAGACAAATGCCAATACATCGGTCATCTATGTACCGCCGCGATTTGCTGCGGATGCAATTTACGAAGCAGTCGATGCCAAAATCGAATTAGTCATCTGCATCACCGAAGGCATCCCGGCTAATGACATGATGAAAGTTTATGCTTATGTCAAAAAAAGAGGCGCCAGGCTGCTTGGACCCAACTGTCCCGGTCTGATTTCACCCGGAGAAAGCAAAGTCGGCATCATGCCCGGAAATATAGTAAAAAAGGGAAATGTCGGCGTCGTCTCGCGCTCCGGAACTCTTACTTACGAAGCCATCTGGGCGCTGACTCTGGCAGGGATCGGCCAGTCGACCTGTATCGGCATCGGCGGTGACCAGATAATAGGCACAAATTTTATCGACTGCTTAAGAGAGTTCCAAAACGACCGCTCGACCAAAGCAATTGTCCTGATAGGTGAAATCGGCGGCTCGGACGAAGAAGAAGCGGCGGCTTTTATCAAAAAGAAAGTAACTAAACCGGTCGTTGGTTTTATCGCCGGTCGCACCGCTCCGGCTGATGTGCGCATGGGGCACGCCGGTGCGATTATATCCGGCTCAAGCGGCACTGCCGAAGATAAGGTCATAGCGCTGGAAAAAGCCGGGGTGCCGGTGGCTGAATCACCGACAGAAATTCCTGCTCTGGTCAAGCTGCTTTTAAGTGGCGGCAAGCCGATTTTCAAATCAAGATTGAAAGCAAGAAAGAAAAAGAAAAGCAGTACAGCTGCCAAAAAAATCAAAACCAAGGCAGTTAAGAAAAAATTTGCAGCCTCAATGACGTTCAAAGGAAAACAAAAATGAGCAGAACTCTCTTAATAGTAAAACCGGACGCGACCAAAAGAAACCTGATCGGGCATATCGTAAGCCGGCTTGAAAAGGCCCGTTTCAAAATCGTAGAGATGAAAATGCTCAAACTGAAGAAAAGTCAGGCCCGAGAATTTTATGCAGTCCACCAGGGCAAACACTTTTTAGATTCACTGGTCAAATTTATGTGCTCCGGCAGCATCGTTCCCATAGCACTCGAAAAAGATAACGCTGTCAAAGATTTAAGAGCCTTAATCGGAGCGACCGACCCCTCCAAAGCAGACTGCGGGACAATTCGCTACGAAATTGCCAAGGATATAGAAAAAAATTCGGTGCATGCCTCAGACTCAGACGCCAACGCCGAAAAAGAGATTGGTTTTTTCTTTAGTAAATAAAATTGATGTTACAGATATTATAAAAAGGATGAAAAATAGTGAATAAGAAAGTTGCTGTTATAGGTGCCGGCAATGTCGGCGCAACCTGCGCTATGTATCTGGCCGAAGCAAACATAGCTGACATCGTCTTAGTCGATATCGCCGAGGGTATTCCGCAGGGCAAGGGACTCGACCTGACTCAGGCCGGACCGGTGCGCGGATACAATGCTATGGTCAATGGTACCAATGATTTCAAAGATATCGAGGGCGCGAATATAATTATTGTGACTGCCGGCATGCCGCGTAAACCGGGCATGTCGCGTGAAGATTTGCTTTCTGCCAATGCTGATATCACCAAATCAGTCGCTGAAAATATCAAGAAGTATGCACCGGACAGTTTTGTGGTGATGGTCGCCAATCCGCTTGACCTGATGACCTACCATATGCAAAAAATCACCGGCTTCCCCACCAATCGTGTCTTCGGTCAGGCCGGCGTGCTCGACTCTATCAGATTCAGAGCGTTTATCGCCATGGAACTGAATATCGCCATGACCGACACTCAGGCGATGGTCCTTGGCGGCCATGGCGACACTATGGTGCCTATTCCGCGCTATACTACGGTAGCTGGCATTCCGATCTCTGAGCTTATTTCAGAAGAGCGCATCAAAGCTATCTGCGAACGCACTGCAGCCGGCGGCGGTGAAATAGTAAAACTTCTCAAAACCGGCTCGGCTTATTATGCACCGGCGGCGGCTTCGGTTGATATGTGTAAAGCAGTATTTAACGATGAAAAGAAATTACTGCCGGCCTCGGCGCACTTGACCGGACAGTATGGCATTGATGATATTTATATCGGAGTTCCGATTGTCTTAGGAGCCGGCGGCGTTGAAAAAATTATCGAGCTGAAACTTGAAGATGACGAACTGAAAGCGCTGCAGGGCTCAGCTGCAACCTATAAGAAACATTTAAGCGAACTTGGTTATTAATAATAAGAATGGCTCAAAAATCACATATCAAAGTTCCGGCCTCTGGCCAGCGGATAAAAGTCAAGAACAAGAAACTGGTTGTTCCGGATAATCCGATAATTCCCTTTATAGAGGGGGACGGCATTGGTCCGGATATTTCCAAAGCAGCACTGCGGGTTCTGGATGCTGCTGTCAAGAAAGCGTTCAACAGCAAAAAGAAAATAGCCTGGATGGAAATCTATGCCGGTGAAAAAGCCAAAAAGATATACAACGAATGGCTGCCGGATGAAACTATCAAAGCTATCAAGAAATATGTGGTCGCTCTTAAAGGTCCTCTGACAACACCGGTTGGCGGCGGCTTCCGTTCGTTAAATGTTACTCTGCGTCAGGTTTTAGACCTTTACGCCTGTGTTCGTCCGGTCCGTTATTTTGAGGGTGTCGGTTCGCCTGTAAAACATCCGGAAAAACTCGATGTCGTTATTTTTCGTGAGAACATTGAAGATGTCTACGCCGGCATAGAATGGAAAATGGGCAGCGCCGACGCCAAAAAAGTAATCGGCTGGTTAAATAAAAATATGAAAACCTCTATTCGCTTAGATTCCGGTCTGGGCGTCAAACCGATTTCTGTCTTCGGCACCAAACGCTTAGTTCGCAAAGCTATACAGTATGCCATAGAAAAAAACCGCACGACTGTCACTCTGGTCCACAAAGGCAACATTATGAAATACACCGAGGGCGCTTTTCGGGACTGGGGTTATGCTGTGGCCAAAAAAGAATTTGCCGGAAAAGTTATTTCAGAAAAAGAACTCTGGGACAAATACAATGGCAAGCGTCCTAAAAATAAAATTGTCATCAATGATCGCATCGCTGACTCAATGTTTCAGCAGGTGCTTTCCCGTCCCGATGAATACGATATTCTGGCTACTCCGAATCTCAATGGTGATTATCTTTCCGATGCCTGTGCTGCGCAGGTCGGCGGACTCGGCCTGGCGCCGGGTGGTAATATAGGAAATTATATCGGGCTGTTTGAGGCGACCCATGGCACCGCTCCAAAATATGCCAACAAGGATGTCATAAATCCGGGCTCAGTTATTCTCTCAGGCGCCATGATGCTCGACTATCTTGGCTGGAAAAAAGCTGCCAGACTTGTCGAAAAGGCCATTCAGACAACTATCTCTCAAAAAACCGTTACTTACGACCTCGAAAGACAGATGAAAGGCGCTACCAAAGTCGGGACCTCGGAGTTTGCCTCTAAAATAATCGCTAATATGTAGATAATTCTTAGCCCGTTTTATCTGGCCTGTAAGGACTGTTATTTGTATAACTTTTAAGAAGAATTAGCAAAACCAATTTTTGGAGTAAAATATGTTCAGAATATCAAAGCTCTTTATACTCGTCCTCGTAGCCGGAGCTCTGGCTCTACTGTCAGTAGAAAATGTCAGCGCTATAACCCGTACAGCACGGAAATTGAACATGGTAGAATTTTTTGGCGGTATAAACACTCCCCATGGTGAATATGACGGACTTGTGAATGGACCGTTCTTAGACGACACCAATAGTCCTATAAGTCTGGATGCAAACCAGTGGCTGGATAACAGCTTCTTTTTGGGACTAAGTTATGGTGCTTTGTACGGAGGAAATTCATTGTTCCAGATCGGGATCAGATATTCGGATTACAACGTCGACCGAAGTGTTATCATTATCGAGGGGGGAATTGATTATTCCTATTATCAACTTGACCTTGATGTTGGTTACAAATATTTGTTAACAAGTCTGAATAATTCAACTTTTTCACCGCATATTGGAGCAAGTGCAAGCGCAGGCTTTACAACATTGAATCCAAAAGGCTTTCAAAGTGAAAGTGAATTGAACATAGGCTTTAGCCTGGAGTTTGGGGGCGACCTGAAGATTTGGTCGTCAGCTGACAACAGTAATTTTCTGACATTGGCTTCTGCTAACAATTATAACTTGCTCAGTTCAAATAGCAGGATAAAGAATCTTAATCTGGGGCTCGGCATTAGATACTATTTCCGCCCCTAAAGAGCCGGTACTATATTTGCTCAAGTATAACTGGATTTGAGTTTCTTCTGCTATGGGCAGATTGGCAGATTATCTAATCTAAGGAATAATTGATGTTTGCACGGATTTTCACAAATAGAGCCATTTTATTGGCGTTTCTGGCTATCAGCTATATAGCTGGCTGCGGAGGTGATAAACCGACCGATCCGCCGCCTCCGCCAGT
>JADFLZ010000007.1 GCA_022564135.1 Candidatus Zixiibacteriota bacterium | reverse complement strand
TACCGCCGGGACAGCTGGGTCGACAGCTGGTCCTACTATTTATCTTTAGCGCGCCTTGATCCGAACATGAGCACAGAGTTGTATATCTTTGGCGGACCAATGAAACTGCATCTGACATTTTTAGGGGTCGACCGCCAGACCCTTAAGACAGACCGCCGCTTCAATTCTCTGTCATATAAGAACGAAACCGATAATTTTAATCAGCCTCATTATCATCTTCACAACAGCTGGAAAATTAACGACAGAACTACTCTCTTTAACACTCTCTATTTTATTCGGGGTGAAGGATTTTTTGAGCAGCGTTATATTGATACTCTCTACGCTGACTTCAATATTGATACCAGTGCCGCTGGCGGCAACTTAAGAGGAGATCTGGTTGTCCGTCAGGTGGTTTCAAAATATCAGCTGGGCTTAAATCCGAGGCTTGAGATAAAACATAAACGCGGAACACATTCGGTCGGCGGTTCGATTTACTTTTTTGAGTCTGACCATTGGGGGGAAGTTACCAAGGGAAACAATCTCTCGCTGCTGACCTCCTCAGATCTTAAGTACTATCAATATTATGGTAAAAAGATAGTTGCCTCGTTTTATGGCGAAGAGTTCTACCATTTAAATGATAAATTAAGCCTGCAGGCAACCGCTCAATTACGATATCAGAGATATAGTTTTGATCAGGACAAAATCGGTCTTTTTCGCGGTTTTGACTACCAGCTCAGCTGGCTGTTTTTTTCACCAAGACTCGGATTCAACTATCAGCTGATAAATGATTCCAATAAACGCTTAAATATCTATACCAATATCGCCCTGGCGTCACGTTCACCAACCGATGCTGCTGTCTATGACGCTTCAAATCGATATGTCTTTCCTTCTATTGAGCTGACAACTTTAGTAGGCAATTCCGGTGACACGGTTTACAATTTTGGCAAGCCACTATTTGAATCAGAGCAGGTTTTTGATATTGAACTGGGAGGAAACTACCACACCAAAAAATATTCAGCCGGTCTGAATTTTTACTGGATGAATTTCTCAGATGAAATTATTCCTTACGGTGGTATCAACCCTTCAAATGGTCAGCTGACTACAGTCAATGCCAGTGGTTCTTACAGGACCGGAGTAGAAATTCAGGGAAGCTACCAGACCAGTGACGATTTCAAAATTGACGCCAACTTTTCTTATAATAGGTACCGCATCAAAGACTTCACAGGCACACTGCCGGTTTACGACGCCTCGTTTAATTATCTGGGCGACACGATAGTCGCTTTCGAAAATGTTACCGGTCTGGCTTTTCCGGAACTGCTCGGAAATTTAATTTTTGACTATCAACATGACCCCTTGCGGCTGACTTACCGCTTTCGCTTAGTTGGCGAGCAGCAACTGGAGCTGGCCAATCTTGATTCGCTGGCGATAGGGGCCTTTAGCGAGTCAGCTTTGACGGCCTCCTACACTTTCAAGAATTTTCTAACGATGGGAAACCTGACCTTGACAGGGGTGGTGAACAATCTTTTTGACAATAAGCACGAAGTTTCCGGTTATGGCTGGAACTACGGCACGGCTGCAGGCGCCGGAGCGCCGATCACGATTACCGGAGGTGCTGAGTATTATGTAGCCTCGGAACGTTCCTGGTTCGGGCAGCTGAAATTGACTTTGTTCTAATATGCAGGCTGTTGATTATTTTATTGTCGTATGCTATCTGGTAGTGCTGCTCTGGCTGGGACTAAAAAGCAGACAGAGAGGTAACAGCGGCAGAACAGCGGTTGACTTTATTTTAGATGGCCGCCGCTTAACTCTGCCGGCCTTTGTGGCCACTCTGGTATCGACCTGGTACGGCGGTATTTTAGGTGTTGGTGAATATACTTTTTTGTACGGCGTCTCCAACTGGCTGGTCTTTGGCGTACCGTATTATGCGGCAGCATTAATCTTTGCCTTTTTTCTTTCAAAAAAAGCCCGAGAGAAAAAGCTGATTACTATTCCGGAGCAGCTGGCCAGAGTCTACGACAATAAAACGTCGGTGGCCGGCGCAGTCATTCTATTCATGATGACAGTACCGGCGGCATATGTGCTGATGCTCGGTCTGATTGGTGCTGAATTTTTTGGCTGGCCTCTCTGGGGAGGCGTGGTGGCAGGCACTGCGTTTTCGTTAGTATATGTTTATCTGGGAGCTTTCAGGTCGGTCGTTATCACTGATATTTTTCAATTCGTACTTATGTTTCTCGGCTTTATCAGTTTACTGATTGTCCTGATATTGCAATATGGCGGCTTTGATTTTCTGGTGGCAAACTTACCCGAAACTCATCTCACCTGGCATGGCGGTAATTCAGGCTGGTACATTGCTTCCTGGTACGTGCTGGCCCTGACAACCTTGATAGAGCCGTCGTTTTACCAAAGATGCTACGCCGCCAAAACACCCAAGGTAGCATTTAATGGTATTCTTATTTCTGTGGTCTGCTGGATAGGTTTTGACTTTTTGACCACAGTTTGTGGTTTGTACGCCAGAGCTATCTTGCCTGAGTTAGATAACGCCGCCGCCTCTTTTCCGGCTCTGGCACTTAAGACGCTGCCGGCTGGTCTGGTGGGCCTGTTTGCGGTGGCACTTTTGTCGACTGTCATGTCAACAGTCGATTCATTTTCGTTTCTAGCAGCATCCACATTCGGTTATGACATAGTCTCTAAAGTAAAGAAACTTTCAGACTCAGATCTGATTTATTACAGCAGAGTCGGTCTGATTATTTCAGCCGTGCTGTCTATTGGCTGGGCTTTGTTTTTTAAGTCGGTGGTGGATATCTGGCGCCTGTTTGGGTCTATCGGCGCACCGGCTTTACTGGTGCCGGTTTTCTTTTCGTTTGTGGGCCAGCGCCGGCTACCTTCAAAACTCGCTTTTGTCAGTATTATTTGCAGCGCTGGTCTGTCATTTGTTTGGTACTTATCAAAATATATAAATGATAGCGGCTCATTCTGGTTAGGATTAGAACCAATTTTCCCCGGATTAAGCCTGTCTATTATTATATTCTTGATTTTTTCAAAAAAGAGTATCAAGTAGCATGTTGTCAGAGCAGACAAGTTAGATTATATTAGGAATAATTATGAGCGAACATATTTACATGTCTAAAGATGGGCTCCTAAAACTTGAGGCAGAACTAAAGCGCCTGAAATATGAAGAGCGTCCCAAATTGGTGGCCGAGATTAAGCGCACCCGCGAGCTGGGCGATCTGTCTGAAAATGCCGAGTATCATGCTGCCAAAGAAGCTCAGGTGCATCTTGAAAGAAAGATAAGCGATATTGAGTTTAGATTTTCCAGAGTGCAGTTAGTAGATACTTCGGAAATTCCTGATGACAAAGCCTACCTTTATGCCAATGTGACTGTTAAAGATTTAAGCGATGGCGAAGAGATAATATATAAGCTGGTTTCGCCCGATGAGGCCGAAGTTGACAAGGACATTATTTCTATACAGTCACCGGTAGGGGCTGCTATTTTGGGTAAAGAGGTGGGTGATAAGATTCAAATAAAGGTACCAGCCGGCACCATTAAGTATGAAATCGTAAAAATTTCTCGCGACTGATTATTTTATTATTCTTCTTCGTAAAGACCTTCAAGCTCGTGTTCTTCAAAATACGAGGCCTCTTCTTCAGCAACATGACCCACCGCAGCATTGGCGCATTCCAGCGAACAATAGTTGATATCTTCCTGTGTAATCGGTTTGCCGCTTATTGCTTCCTTACAGTAAGCACAGTTCATAGTGACTCCTCCTAAAGTTCGGCCTGCCGCCAGGGTTGTGTTGAGACCCGGCAGAATTGGCTGCTTTCTGTAGTCCAATAAATTTCTGTACAAAAATATCAAGTAATAGCAATAGTTTTCGGCTATTTTATATAATCTGACTAAAATTTTGTCAATTACTTTTTGAATGACCAGAACATTATTTTTTGACCTTTTTCGGACTGACGCAGGAGTTTTTTTGACGAATTAAAACATCTTGACAATATTGGCTTCTAAGCTATTATGGTCAAACAATTAGAAAAATTGACCAGAAATAACAGATGATGGTAAAAGAAGAAAAATTGACTGCGTCCTCGGATAACAAATCGGATTTTTTCTTAAAAGACATTACCGAAGCGATTGGCGATATTCCGCTTATCAGGCTCCGAAGAATGACCGCTGTCAGAGGTATCAAAGCCACGGTCTTAGTCAAACCGGAATTTTTAAATCCGTCGGGTTCCATTAAAGACAGGATGGCGGTTTATATTTTGAATCAGGCAATAGCCCGAGGGGACTTAAAACCGGGCGGGACAATTGTCGAGGCAACTTCCGGCAATACCGGGGCGGCGGTGGCGATGTTTGCGGCGGCCAACGATTTTAAGGCAATCTTTACTATTCCTGATAAGATGTCAAAAGAGAAAATTGATACACTTAAGGCTTATGGCGGGGAAGTTCATGTTTGCCCTACTGCCGTACCGGCTGAATCACCGGAGAGTTATTACGAAACAGGTAAAAGACTGCATCGTGAAAACCCCGGCTCATATTTTATAGGGCAGTACTTTAATCTGGATAATATCGAAGCCCACTATCATTCGACCGGTCCGGAAATATGGCAGCAGACCGGCGGCAATTTTGACACTTTAGTCGGTGGCATCGGCACCGGCGGCACACTTTCGGGAACAGCCAGATTGTTAAAAGAGAAAAAGCCCGAAATCGAAATTGTCGGTGTTGACCCTATCGGCTCGGTTTATTACCAGTACCATAAAGATAAAACCATGATAGAACCGCACACTTATTTTGTTGAGGGAATCGGCGAAGATATGATGTGCCCCACCATGGATTTTTCAGTAATCGACAAAGTTTATCAGGTTACCGACAAAGACTGCTTTTTAACCTGCCGGGAGCTGACCCGTACCGAAGGCATATTTGCCGGCGGCTCGTCCGGCGGCGCGGTCTGGGCGGCGCTGAAACATGCCAAAGATATGAAGGAAGGACAGACGCTGATCGTCATTCTTCCTGACAGCGGCAGTAAATATATCAGCAAAGTTTTTAATGACGACTGGATGAGAGAAAAAGGTTTTTTGGAGTAGTTTAAGTATGAGCGATAAGATGAGAAAAAGAAGTCTGGAGACTCAGGCAGTGCACGCCGGGCAGGTGCCCGAAGATGCTACCCGTTCGATAACCACTCCGATTTATCCGTCATCGACCTACCGCATGGAATTCCCCGGCGATGAGTCCGGCTATGTTTACAGCCGCTGGTCAAACCCGACCCGCAAAGCAACCGAACGTGCCCTGGCCGATCTTGAAAACGGCTCAGAGGCTTATCTCTTTTCCTCCGGTCTGGCTGCTATGAACGCGGTTTTAAATCTGCTGAAATCAGGCGACCATGTGGTAGCTGTAAACGATTTATACGGCGGCTCGATCCGGCAGTTTGAAAAAATCTGGAAAAAGTTTGGATTGGACTTCAGTTACGTTGACGGCACTGACCCTGAAAACTTCGCCAAGGCCGTAAAAGAAAATACACGACTCTTTTGGATTGAGACTCCCACCAACCCGCTTTTAGAATTGGTAGACATAGAAGCAGTATCAAAAATAGCCAGAGAAAAAAAGATTTTGTTAGCCGTAGATAATACTTTTGCCACTCCCTTTATTCAAAGACCGCTGGAGCTTGGTGCCGACATTGTACACCATTCCGCTTCAAAATATTTGTCGGGACATTGTGACCTTATCGGCGGAGTATTAGTTGCCAAAGATAAAGAGCTGGCTGAAAAAATCTTTTTTAATCAGTATGCCATCGGGGCTCAATTAAATCCGTTTGATTCCTGGCTCTTGCTCAGGGGCTTAAAAACTCTGCATATCAGGATGGAACGGCATTCTGTTAACGCCATGAAACTGGTAGAGTATCTGGAGACAGTCGATTTAGTCGACAAAATATATTTCCCCGGTATCGACGGCAACTCTATCCCCAACAAAATGACCATGCCGGGGGGGATGATTTCTTTTACAATCAAAGCGGACTTCGAGACTGTCAAGACATTTGCAACTGTAACAGAACTGTTTATTTTAGCCGAGTCACTGGGCGGTGTAGAATCGCTTATAAATCATCCGGCTTCGATGACGCATTCTTCGATTCCGAAAGAAGAACGGGAGGCCAGAGGCATTACAGATTCGCTGGTGCGTTTATCGGTGGGGATCGAAAATGTCGATGATTTGCTGATTGATCTCAGGCAGGCTTTTGCAGCTATCAGAACTAAAATCAAGCAGGCTTGAAGCTACAGGCCAGTCGTTTACTCCACTAAATTCATCAGGTTCTTAATCAAAAGCGGTTCAGCCGAACGGAAACCCTGTCCATACTTGCAGCCGGCCTGTGCTCCAAAAGAGCGCGCCATATTGGTCAAATTTTCAATATAATCAATCGGTTTGTCAGGATTTAGAAACTGTGATTTGTGCGCCGAAAGAGCTTTGAGCCAGAGGTCAAAATGCTCTGTTATATCTACTACAAAATCAGGCGTAACTCGAGGCGGTAAGAAGTAATGGAATATTCTCTGGACAGTATGCGGTTGGCCTGCGACATCGGCCTTTTTTAACCGGGCCAAATTGGCAGCATTTATGGTAATCACTCCGGTTGCGACATGGTCAGGATGTGATTGTCTTTTACCATGACCAACATGCGGATATGGTGTAGTTATTATTTTTGGGCGGGTCTTTCTTATGATTTCTGCGAGTTGTTTCTGGTGTTCATAGGTGTCACGCAAACTGGTGTCACCCCAGTCAAAAGATTCGATAACATCCGCACCCATAATTTCGGCAGCCTGACGAATCTCTTGCTGCCTTATTTGCTCATCGCCGCCTGTACCCATTTCCCCTTTGGTGAGAATAACTATGCCGCATTTATTGCCGCGCTTAGAGAGGTCTATGAGCAGACCACCGCTGCCGACTTCGGCATCATCAGGATGTGCCCCGACTGAGATTAAGTCATAAATATAATTCTGTTCCATATCTGAATATAAAAAAAATCCGGAAAAGTACGCCCATACAAGCAGACTTTACCGGATTTACAAAAGCTAACTTAGTTAGTTGCCGAAACTGTTAGAGTGAAATATCAACATCTCTCTTAACAGGTCATATACGTACTGATCTCCGGAAGCCGGGTTTCCGGCGGTTCCCAGATATTTTTTCTCAGTCACACTATAAACATAAGGCGCATTTGTTAGAGTGTTTATCCAGGATTGTGTCTGCTGGTAATAATTTAATTCAGATTCAGTAGTAGTAGCAAACCAAAGATTGACACCGTTGAGTTTGTTGCCGGGCAAATTAATCAAAAATTCCAGATTCTCTGTCAGCCAGTAATTATTCCAAATCATAGGGTCAGAGGGAAGGTTACCGCTTGCATCAAATGGCAGGAGATAGTCAAATATATAGCCGCTGGGGCTATTAAAGCCGTCAATCAAAGTGGTGATTGTGGTATCAAAGCCATAAGTGCTGTCCATCGTCCAGATCGGAGCAGGATTGGTGGGAGTGGGGTTGGTGTTAGCGTCATGTGCAAAAAGCACCGTATCTCTTGGCGAAAAAGCATAGGCTGCTCCAATAAACATATTAGAAATCGGCCAGGCCTTTGCTGAATCAAAGTCTTGCAGGTTTTGGTTTAAGAGCCCCTGTTCGATAAGTGCATCATCGAAAAGGTCTGCCAGGCCGCCGCCAAATCCGGAGCCGCCATCAAAATCAAGCGGACCATCGCTGACACTAATCGAACCATAAACCGTATCGCTAAGCAAGGCTGCTCTAAAGGCGCCATAGGCACCCATGCCGAAACCGGCTATGCCGGTCTTTTGCTGGCTTTCTAGTACCGGCAGGGAGTTTCTCAAGAAAGCGACCATCTCGGCCCCAAAAATTGCATCGTTGTTACCTGAAGGAGGAGTCGGATTATTTTCAAAGTTGCTGCCGCCGGCGTACATAAATCCTCCGAAAGTCGGGTCGTTAGCAGGACAGGCCACAATCATCGGTTGAATGGTACCATCGGCAATCATTTCTTTTAAGAGTTCCTGAAGGCCGTGCTGCGCAAAGAAAAATTTGTTAGCTCCCTGAGGGGCCAGCAGGATTAATAGCGGTACCGGTCTCGACACACCCAAAGGCGGCGGAGCCGCAACCTGGGGTATATAAACCCAGCCCGGAAGCTGTTCGATATTGTTGGACAGCAGCCATCTTAGTTCTGGTGAAAAAACATGGTCTGCCGTAGGCCAGGGGGCGCCTCCATCGAGTGAAGGATTTGCAGGAACATTAGTACCGCGATCTTCGCAGCCAGGGAGCACTATCATTGACATAGAAATCAGGGATAATGCAATAAACTTTATCATCTTACCAAACATTTGCGTCTCCCTTAAAACCTATATATGAATGAAAGTACTGTTTCATAATAATCCGCCTGATAAAAACCGGGAATAGCATCATCGATTCCATCTCCATCCGAGTCAATTTTCGAAATCGTCAAATCAGGGTAACTGGTATAGCTGGTAGCAATTCCTATATCCCACTCGTTGATATGGAACATAAAGCCGCCGCTGTAATTATACTTGTCGCCGGTATCAACAAAGTTCGGGGTAAACTGAGTAGCATTTCTGGCCGGGCTCTGGTCTGCATAGCCGCCCGCAAAAAGAGTTAAAAGCCCGCTTGGTTTAAAGCGCGCTCCAAGCATGACCCTGCCGGAATTTTCCCAGACGACCGGATGCGAAGTTGAACTGTACACCCAGTCTATAATACTAGTTGTATCTGTTCCGTCTATCAAAATTGAAGTGTCAACCAGCCTGGAGAGATCGCTAAAATTGCTGTAGGTAAACTCGAAGCCTTCAAACTTCGACCATAACATATACTGAGCATCGACTGCCAGAGTAAGTTTGCTGGAAACGTCAAACGAAAGTCCGATTCCAAAAGAAGGCGGCAGCTTTAGTTTAGTTTCAAAATCCGCCAGTCCGTTGATTCTCGAACCGGAAGAAAAAAGATTTTCTATGGTGCCAATTGAGAAACCGCCATCGTTACCGACTTTTGGCAGATAAAAGTTCAGCATTGAGCTGTCGCCGGAAATTGTAATATCAAAAGGTATATTGCCGGAAATTCCCAGATTGATTCTATCGTTAGGTGTCCACAGCAGGCCGGCCTTTATACCAAATCCCCAGCCGTGCCCCTGGCTTTTTGCCCATTGCGGAATCATTTCGTAGGGCCGGTCATCATACGGCGCCGGCATCGGATTATCCCGAAATTTGAGTTCGCTCCATACCAGATCTGCTCGCAAGAGCTGCAAGCCTAAGCCCAGGTACAACTTTTCTTCCGAAAATTCCCTGCCAGCCGAAAGCTGAAAAGAGACGACATCAAGATCAGTACCATACTGATCGTTAGGCATGGCATTGGAAGTGTTGTAAGCAGTCAGAGGGCGAAATAACGTCCAGGTGGTGTTGTAGTCAAACGGCTGATAAATAGAAAAACCGAAGACCGTCTCACCCCAGACCGGCAACCTGAGAACCACTCCACCGGAAGGGTTAGAAAGGATTTCATGGGCATTATAAATTTCTCTGTCATTAAAAAAGCCGGTTTCAAAAGAATCAGTGCTGCTGGTTCTTTTAAAGTTAGGCACTAAGGACTGGCGATAATGTCCAAAGGCGGCATTTCCGCCAAGCTGGTTATCATTCATCAAGGCATATGCAGCCGGATTATAATAAGCAGCGGTCCAATCGTCGGCCAAAGCACGATAGGCACTGCCCATGGCTGTTGCTTTCAGGCCGATGTTAATGTTCTCAAAGCCACCTGCTAACAGGCTGGCCGAAAACAAAATCAGGCAGGATAGTAATGTAATTGCTCTATAGAGAATTCTCATCCTCATCTCCAAAAAATCAGGCGGAAATTATTCCCGCTGTTAATTTCAATTTGTAGGTTAAGGGAAAGCTTGAGGAAGATGTGAGGGCATTCTCCAACTGTTCCCAACCCGGTTGCCTTCTATAATTCATTTATCTTGCAATATCTGTCACTCAAAACAAGTTTGGAAGTTACTATAAGCCCTTGCCCCTGTCAAGGGGAGGGTATCTTTTCCTTATGTTCATTTTGAGATTAACATTTTAGACTGCATTAGTTTGTAGACGAGATGATACGTCTAAATGTCCAACAATAACTTCCACCAAAATAATACTTAAGAAAATTAAAAACAATTATGGCCCTTGTAGTTAAGAGGGTCGAATAAAAATCGCCGGGCATAAATTAAGATATTTAGCCGCGCTTTAGCCAAACAGGAAAAGTAAGCACCAGAATTTCGGAAGAATTTTCTTAAAAGGGGCTGGCGGGCTGGCCTTTGCTCAGCAGGATTATCTGGTCAATCGGTTGAGAGTAAAGAAGTTACAAAGTTGAAAGCAGCAGTGGCATTCTCCTTGCTAATCAGTGAGTTGCCAAGGAAGACGATGGAAAACAATAGGAAGGTAAAATGCGTAAGATTATTTTATTTGCTGCATTTGTAATTATTTTAGTTTCGCTCAATTGGTTCAGAGAGCTTGTCGCTCAGGACTTATCAAATGTATCAGACAAGCAAAAAGCAGAGCTCTTCAAGCACTATAAAGCCCGAAAATCAGGGGTGTCGGATAATCCCCGAATTTACAAGACTCCTGAGATTTACGAAAACAGCACAAATTCGCAGCTTGGCCTCAGTAAAACCGAGACAGAAAAGCCGGCAGAATTAAGCACTCTGGCCAGGCATTTAAAGCAAAAGAATACTGTCGCCGTACTTAGCAAAAAAAAGCTGGTTAATTTCGAAGACTTAAAAGTGTTCGGGATGGAGCTGTTTGAAGATGCGGAAAACATCACTCAACCTGTGGATATCGCAACTACCTCTGATTATGTACTCGGTCCGGGAGACAACGTTCTCATCTATTTGTGGGGCCGGGTTGAAAAAGAATATAATCTGACAATTGACCGCGAGGGGAAAATCTTTGTGCCTCAGGTAGGCGAGCTGGTTGTCTGGGGGTTAACGCTCAAACAATTTAAGGCCAGGGCGATCAAGCAGTTTTCGAAAGTATACTCCGACTATAATCTGACAATATCCCTGGGAAAGATTCGATCTATCAGGATTTTTGTGACAGGCGAAGTCAAGCGCCCGGGTGCCTATACGGTATCATCATTGACATCGCTTTTTAATGCAATCTATACAGCCGGCGGTCCCAACCAGCGCGGCTCTATGCGAAATATCAAACTGATGCGTTCCGGCAAAGAACAGGCAGTAATTGATTTATATAAGTTCTTACTGGAGGGTGACAACTCTATTGATGTCAGGCTTCAGACAGGAGATTTGATTTTTGTGCCGGTGGCAGGAACGAGAGTGGCCATACGTGGTGAAGTCAAGCGACCGGCGAAATATGAACTGACCGGTCAGGAGACAGCGCTGGATATTCTGGCTCTGGCAGGCCAGCCGACAGCAGAAGCCCATCTGGACCGGGTCATGCTTGAACGTATTGCCGGAAAATCCGAATGGGAAGTATTAGACTTAAACCTTAATCAGGCAAAAGGAGCGGTTGATGCCGTTGTCCTGCAGGACGGAGACCGCCTTACAGTAGCCTCGATATTCGATTTTAAGCATAACATGGTTTCTATTTCCGGTCATGTGAAACATCCCGGCTTTTATGAAAGAAATGACTCGACTCACGTTTCAGATTTATTAAAAAGGGCGCAGCTCCAGCCATATGATGTCTACTATGACCGGGCTGAACTTTATCGCCGTCACGCCAACTATCGCACGGAAATCATTCCTATTAATATCAGCAAAGCTTTAGCTGGTGATGCAAATAATGACCTGAAATTGAGAGACCTTGATTCGCTGCACATTTATTCAATCAAAGATATCGAATGGGGCAGGATAGTTTATGTAGAGGGGGAAGTTAAACGCCCCGGAGTTTTTGATCTATATGAGGGTATGTCTGTCGAAGATTTGATTTTTCTGGCGGGTTCTTTCAAGCGCAGCGCTTTTCGCTTCGGAGCAGAGATTGCCAGGATAGATTCGACTGGCAGAGTGGAAATTATTTATGTCAACCTGAGAAATCCCGCAGATAGAAAGATTTTACTGCAGGAAGATGATCAGCTTTTCATCCGGCGGATTCCCGACTGGAGAGAAAACAGAACTGTCAAAATTGAAGGCGAGGTTACTTATCCCGGCGAATACGCTATTATGCGCAAGGGCGAAACTCTATACAATCTTCTGGAGCGCAGCGGAGGGTTCACAGAAAAAGCTTTTCCAAAAGGGCTGATTTTTGAAAGACATTCAATCGAAGAAAATCTACGCCGACTTGGTGTGGACAAAATGATAGAGCGTTCAAAAAGGGTTGTCGAAGATTCTTTAGGTAATGTACGCTATGAGGGCATGATTGAATACGACCCAGCGGGCATGAGCAGAATCGTAATAGATATGGAATTAATTATGAATACTGCCGGTGCGGTTGGGGACATTATTCTTGAGCCAAATGATAAAATATATGTGCCGTCGGTGCCATCGGGAGTCTCCGTTATGGGCGCAGTTGGCTCAAACGGCACTATACAATTTATGCCGAACAAGAAAGTACGCGATTATATCAAACGTGCCGGAAATTTCACGCGCTGGGCTGATAAGCAGGAAGTTCGTTTAATGCGGGCCAGCGGAGAAGTTTATTCCGGAGGGTCAGCGCTGGGCAAAAAAGTAGAACTGGGCGATCTGGTAGTCGTGCCCACAAAAGTTGAAAAGAAAAGCAACTGGTTTAGAAATCTGACCACAGCCGCCAGCGCCATAACCGGTATTGTTACTACTGCAATTTTGATAGGCAAATTATAGCAGCGAAAATTCCATTCTTACCTTCCCGGTGCCGCCGAGGTTAATTCCTTAATCTCGGCGGCCTTTTATTTAGGAAATCTTTTCAGAAGATGCCGGAAAATTTTGCCTCAGGCAGGGGCTCGCATTCCATTTGAAAACATATCAAGCAGCTAAACGCCGTCGCTTCGTCTTGTCACACAACAGCTTAGTAAGTTTTATCAAACTTACAGCCAGCCGGCATTGGCTTTGCAATTCTTTTCACACGGAAGGACTTAAGAGAATGTTACACGAAAATGAAATGAGAGGGAATGGAATGGAAATGATTGAAGAACAAGTGCCTTTTAAAGTGGAAACAATTGTAAAGACATACCGGCTTTTATATCCGGCAAACGACAATAGAGAATTCGGATTTGCTCCGGTCAGGCTAAGTGAAAAGACAATGGCAGTTACCAGCGGCTTTTACAATGAGGTTTTGGCTAACAGCTGTCAGATCAGGCTTAAACCAGAAGAAGCGCTTCGTTATTTGTGGCATTTCAGAAAAGAGCTGCAGTTCACTGTTTTTTCTCAAAACTAAAGAAGAATAATTATGAACAGGATACTACCGACTCAAACTACCGAGCAGGCAGGGCTGCGCAACGCCGTGGCGCTGAAAGACGCAGTTGAATTTGAATCTGTCATTCTTTTTGAAGACTCCAGTCTGTTTATCGAAGAATTGCTGAAACAATACTCTGTTTCAAATAGCAGGCTGCTTGCCCTTAGTCCCTGCCGGGCAGAAATAGTCATGGCGGCCGACAGGGCGGATATTGATATTGTTCAGCTTTTAGCAGAAGATTTCACGGATAAGGTTTCAGAAACCGACATTATCTTTCTGGAAAATCCCAACAGGTCAAACGGCAGTAACTTTTCTTTGACAGAACTAAAAAGTCTGTTAGCCAGAATACCGGACGGCCTGCTGTTAATTGATGAATATTATTTCGATTTTTTGAGAATCTCTGCTGCACCGCTTTTAAAAGAACTAAACAACATTGTCGTCTTAAGATATTTTAACGACTGGCTTGGAGCGTCTACCAAAGATCGGGGCTATGCCCTGGTAAGTTCGTTTATATTAAAATCAAAATCAAAAAACTTCAGCTCTCAATTCTACAATAGTTCAATGTCTCGAATTTCTGCCCGAATCTGCTATGAGCAGTTCGGCAGAAGCCGCCAAAGAAATAATCAGCTGAGAGAAATACAGACCAGATGTTTGCAACTGGCCAGAGAGATAACGGATATCGGACTTATGTGCCGGTTAACGGCTGCAGACTTTTTGATAGTAGCGGTCGACAGCGCTGAAATAGCGGCAGAACTGCAGAAGCAAAACCAGCTCAACCTGGAAACAATCCATAACCAGAACAGATTAACCAACCTGCTTCGCTGTCGGGTGACACTTACAGAAGCAGACGATGAACTGATAGAAACGCTCAGGCGTGCTGCGAATACAAAAAAGAAGATATCAAAAGCTAAGATCAGAACGGACCAGAAAATAAAGGATTCTAAAGCTGTGCATGTGACTTAAGCAGACCGGTAAATCGGTCAGGCAGCAACAAAAGACAGACAACAGCCATGACATCAAAAGAGACGACACAACAGAATTTGACGGCGGTATAAAATGAATAAAAACATAAACAGGGTATTACTAAGTCCTATAGCAGCTAGCGCTATATCACTAAGCTTGCTGTATGCAACTGCATTGTTGTACAACAATAGCATAAACCACGCCTTGGAGCTGGCAGTGGCTGTTCTGGCAGTCCGGATCATTTTAGGAAGTAAGAGTTCTTCGGCAGCTGGCCTTTCACAGACAAATATCTCTGCTGCTGTTATCAGTACCGTCAGCTATGAAACCAAATTTGCAGTCGGCTTGTTAGCTGCCTGTTTTCTATTTCAATTTCAATGGCAGCTTTCTTTAGTGATGTTACTTAAATTTATTGCCGCAAATTTGGTGCTGCAAACTGCTTTAACATTTTTGGCAGCAAGCCTGGTTCTAAAAAACAGGACTAATGCACAAAATAGTAAGCCTGACCCTTCGGACAAAAAAGCAATTGTGCTGGGGACCGGAGAGTTGGCCAGAGAGACCGCCCGCGGAACACTCGACAGTATGGAATCGAACATTTCGGTCATAGGATTTTTGGATTATAAAAGGACCGGCATGTGGAGTTACCGGGATATTCCACTTTTGGGACACCCCGAAAAACTCAAAGAAATTATTTCTTTAGAGCAGGTTGATTACTTAATGGTGGCAGTAGAGTTAGATGAATTACCCCGGGCAAAAGAGTCGGCCTTGCTGGCTGAGTAGATGGGAGTCGCTGTGGTGGTAATGTCACAGCAGTTCGATTTGAAACTTTCCCGGGCTCAATCAGTCAAAGTTGGCAATATTACAGCGGTCAAATACTCAAGTGTTCCGGTAGGAAAATTTTCGCTGTTATGTAAAGGTTTGTCAGACAAAATCGGAGCTCTGGTTGGTTTAATTTTGTTTCTTCCGGTAATGATAGCAGCCGCTATGGCAATCAAGATAGACTCACGCGGCCCGATATTTTTCAGACAGACCAGAAGCGGCATCAACGGTAAAACTTTTAAGCTCTGGAAATTTCGCACTATGGAAATTGACGCAGAAAAAAAGAAAGCTGAACTACTGTCTAGAAATGAAATGTCGGGACCGGTTTTTAAGATAACCAACGACCCGCGTATTACAAAAGTCGGACATTACTTAAGAAAATATTCAATCGACGAATTTCCCCAGTTTATGAATGTCCTGACGGGTGATATGTCGCTGGTCGGGCCGAGGCCGCCGCTGCCTGAGGAGGTTGTCGATTTCGAACCGTGGCAGCATCGCAAGCTGTCAGTCAAACCCGGTTTAACCTGTCTCTGGCAGGCCGGTGGACGCAATGATATCGATTTTGAAGACTGGATGAAAATGGACTTAGAATATATTGATAACTGGTCACTGTGGGAAGATACCAAAATTATGGCCAGAACTATTCCCACCGTTCTCAAAGGGTCCGGCAAATAGAATGATATGGCAGGTATACTGAAATGTTCTTGAGCAAATCAAAACTCAAAAGATTACTGCTGATTTTGATTTTTTTAGTTATGTCCTCTAATGCCCTGGGATTTTCAGTGATGCCTCTGGGAGGACCGGAATATGAATTTCTCTATGACCGCTTTGAAAGACTGCAGGCTGACCGGCTTGACAGATTTGATTTTCAGCTTGGCCCCTATTTTACGGAAAAAGAAGACTTTACATTTGAGCCATTTTCTCATCTGGTAAATATACCGCAGGAAAAACTTTCTTTGTTTGGTTTTGCAGGAGAATCATTCAGTGCCAAAAGAAGTGTTCCTTCAAAGAGCCTGGAGTCGTTTCGGGCCGGAATGGCAGCAAATCCATCTGAGAAACTGTTTGTCTACGGCAACTTCGTCTTAGACGAAGGGCTGGCCACAGACCCGGCCTACGGCGGCAAAAAATGGCGCGGACTTGCCGGCGATGTCGAGCAGGCCTTCGTTAACTATCATACAAATTCGTTTGAGATCACTTTTGGAAGATTCGCTTCGTTCTGGGGACTTCGTAATTCTTTGGTACTCGCCTCAAATGTTGCGCTGGACGGCTTGGGTTATACTGTTCGCTGGGGTAAACTCAGTATGTCATATCGTTTAGCCCGGCTTGACGGACTTATTCCGGAGACCGACAGCGTGGTGCAGTTTGAAAACAGATATTTTGCAGGGCACCGGCTGGATGTTCATATCAATAAAAATTTGCGGGTAGGTTTTTTTGAAACAGTAGTTTTTGGCGGACCGGGACGGCAGCTAGAGTTTTATTATCTTAATCCCATAATATTTTTTCATAGCTCACAGTTAAACGAAGGCGCCAATGATAACACTTTTGTGGGCATTGATTTTGATTTCATTCCCAGGCAGGGCTTAAGGCTTTATGGTCAGCTTCTGATCGACGATTTTCAAATTGACAACAAAGTACAGAGCGATCAGGAACCGAACCAAACAGCCCTGACAGTCGGCGCCCATCTGATAAAAATTATTAAACAGTTCGATTTCAAAACAAACTACACCCGCGTGGCCAACCGCACCTATAATCAGGTACTGGACAGAAACAGATATCTGCACAACGGCCAGCTGCTTAGTGCAGCCGACGGCAACGACTACGACCAATTTTCGGTATCAATGCTGCACTGGCTGGATAACAACAATGTAGCAGCCGGAGTCAATTTCAGCTATATCCGAAAGGGACAAGGGCGAGTGACAGACCCCTGGACAACTCCCTGGCTGGATGTTACAGGTGAATATAAAGAGCCTTTTCCCAGCGGTGTGGTCGAAAAGATTAACAGAATTTCTTTAAGCGCCAAAGGGTTTATTGGCAATTATTTCTTCTTCGATTTTGAAGCCGGCATGGACGAAATCAAAAATCTTAATCATATTGCCGGAATAAACCAGGCTTCGCCGTTTGTCAGGCTGCAAGTCAGTACCTTTTTCTCTACCTTACTTGACGTTCAGTAGATTTGCCATATATTGGCGAACATCATATACGTTAATCTGTTGTAATCTTTAACCGGGCTATTTTGTAGAAAGTCTAGATGAAAAATAGATACCTTTATTTAGCAAAAATATATTCAGCTGTAGCTTTGCTGGCTCTGCTTTTGACAACTTCGATAGCCTGTAGTAAAGAGTCGGAGACAAAAGTGAACCAAAACAATCATGGCAAGTCTGGCCATCAAAACAAACTGGCCGGCGAAAGTTCGCCCTATCTGCTTCAGCATGCCAGCAATCCGGTAGACTGGTATCCCTGGGGGGAAGAAGCGCTGGCTAAGGCCAAAGCCGAAGATAAGCCGATTTTCCTGTCAATCGGCTATTCAGCCTGTCACTGGTGTCATGTAATGGATAAGGAATCGTACGAAAGCGAGGGTGTTGCTGGAATCATAAACGAACACTTCATTCCGGTAAAGGTCGACCGGGACGAACGTCCGGACGTTGACAGAAGATACCAGATTTTCGTTCAAGCAACCGGAAGCGGGGGTGGCTGGCCTCTTACATGTTTTCTCACGTCCGGGGGAAAATTGTTTTTTGGTGGCACATACTTCCCTCCCGAAGACAGAATGGGAAGACCAGGTTTCAAAAATTTACTGTTAAACATAGTAAAAACGTACCGTGAAAAAAGAAATGATGTTGAAGAAAGTTCTGACAAGTTGTTCAAGAAAATAGTTGATTTCGAATCTACTCGAACAAAACCGGCGGAACTGCAAATTGATATTTTTACCAAAATTCTTAAGGACGTTGAAGATAATTTCGATCCGGTATATGGCGGACTTGGTATTTCGCCAAAATTCCCGAATGGCAGCGCTCACGACCTTGCCTTGCTCTCTTACAACATTACCGGCAATGAAAAATATCTGGATATAGCAAAAATAGGATTGGAAAATATTGCTGCCGGAGGAATACATGACCATGTAGGCGGAGGATTTCACCGTTATTCCGTTGACCAGTTCTGGCACGTACCCCATTTTGAGAAAATGACTTCCGATAACGCAGAATTCTTAAAGAATTATCTCCATTTATACCAGGTAACGGGAAACAAACACTACAAGAAAATCGCTGAAGGCATTATCGATTATTACCTGAGAGATATGACAGACCCGGAAATGGGAGGATTCTTCGCCTACCAGGATGCAGATATTTCACTTGAAGAGACACAGGTGGATAAACCATTTGGAGTAGAAATATATACATGGATTCCAACCCCTGACCATAACCCTCCTAACTTAGATCAGATTTCTTTTGGAGTTTCTGTTCTTACAAAATTAGTTTCGCAGAATAAAAAAATTTATGTTCACTGCAAAAATGGACATGGCAGGGCTACTACTCTTGTAGCTTCTTATTTAATAAGTAAAGGCTTTACAGTTGAAGAAGCAATTAATCTTGTAAAAGAAAAGCGTCCTTCAATGCATTTACAAGATACTCAAAAAGATGCACTTTTGAAGTTTTCTTTTTCTCTAAGTGATAAATAAAAGTAATAAATATAATAAATGACTTTTATTGTTGATTCTGTTATATTTTCTTAATGTCGTCGCTAAACATTAGTTCCAGTAGTAGAATAAATTCACTACAGGATAAAAATTTTTGGTTAATATCTTAATTATTATGAGTTTATCAATCGGAATTGTTGGTTTACCAAATGTAGGGAAGTCTACGCTTTTTAATGCACTTACAAAAAAAAACGTACCAGCAGAAAGATAATGGTGGAAACAACAACAAAATTAAGACTAAAGAATACGGCTATGGTCTTTAAGGCTGGGGGTGGTATGGGCTATAATTTCTCGAAATTGAGACCCGAGGGAGACTTTGTCTCTACGACCTCCGGTGTTGCCTCGGGACCTCTTAGCTTCATGAAACTATTCGACACTATGACTGACGTCATCAAGCAAGGAGGTATACGACGTGGAGCTAATATGGGGGTTCTCGATATAAATCACCCAGATATAGAGAAATTCATAAAGTCCAAAGAAGGTAACCAGTCTCTAACAAATTTCAACATATCCGTTTTAATTACGCCAGAATTCTGGAAGTATTATCAGAAGAACGAACCATTTCCACTCATAAACCCGAGGAACGGTAAAGTCGTTAAAAAAGTCAAT
>JADFLZ010000182.1 GCA_022564135.1 Candidatus Zixiibacteriota bacterium | reverse complement strand
TATGCGAAAGCAGAGGAAGAGTTTGAAGGCAAAAAGCTGCTTCTGGACTCCATGGTTATAACAAGACTGATGATAAAGTCTGCCTATGAGAAAAAGATAGATAAACTTGAAGAACTGGCCAGAATAGTTTTGGCCAGCCGCAATCAGTTTTTGCTGGATGCTCTTTATGAGAATCTTGTTATCAAACATGCCGAGCCATCTGATGCCGAGATTAAAGAGTTCTATAACAAATTAGAATTTCAAATTAGGGCTTCACACATTTTGTTAAGTGATACTGATACCGCCCAGGCGATATTTGAAAGAGTGAAAGCCGGCGAAAATTTTGATAAACTCGCTTATGACTACTCCATCGACCCCTCGGCCAAGAAAAATCGTGGAGACCTCGGGTATTTTCTGTGGGGGGCAATGGTTGAGGAATTCCAAGTAACCGCTTTTGCAATGGAACCCGGAGAGGTATCACGACCGATAAAATCACGATTTGGCTATCACATTATAAAAGTGGTGGATAAAGCTCCCAATAATTTACGACGTGAATTTGATACAATAAAAGACAGCCTGGAGATTCGGCTGATAGGCTTAAACAGGCGGAAGATACTTTTCAACTTTCTTGATTCAATTAAAGTGGCCTACAAAGTTACCATTGATACTGCAACCTGTGACTATCTTCTGTATAAAAGAAGAGAATTGTTCCCGCCAACAATGCTTGCAACATTGCCCAAAAACGATTTCTCTTTAGAGCATCTCGACCGCAACGAAAAAGAATTAGTCCTGGCCAGCTGGGAAGGCGGGCAAATTACATTGCTTGAGTACCTTTCTTTGATCCAGCGCTATCCGCGGGTGAGCAGGCCGGATTTTGATGACTATGATTCTCTTAAGGCTTTCATTTTCAGACTGAAGACCAACGAAATTCTTTCGCTTGAAGCAACTAAGCTCGGCTTGGATGAAGGGGAATATTTTAAGAAGAAAATAGCCAAATTCAAGGAATTGAATATGGCTGACATTATGCGTACTGACTCTATTCCCAGACCCAGTCCTCCGACTGAGGAAGACGCCCGCAACTACTACATGGAGAGCCCTGAAGAGTTCACGCAACCGATGAAAATTCACGTTTATGAAATCTATTTGAATGATGAATTAAAAGCTCGCAAGCTAAGAAACTCCATCAGATCACTCAGGGATTTCAGGGAGAAGGCTGGCGAGCTGACAGAAAGGCCCGGTAAGAGATCGGTCGGCGGGGACTTGCAGTACATAGAAGAGCGCTGGTATCCGGAGATATTTGCTCTTGCTAAGAAAACCCCGGCAGGAAATATCGCCGGACCTGTCCCGACCAGAGGGAAATATTCTGTAATCTGGGTGGCTGACAAATTATCGGAGCAGATCAAAGATTTTCTGACTGTCAAAAGGGAGATAATGAACAAGCTGACCAGGAAAGGCCTGGATAACGCATTTGCCAGCTGGATAGCGCTTGAAAAGAGCAAAACAAAGATTGAACTAATGCCCGACGAATTCTGGACTATTATTGATAAATCGAAATATGCGGCACAAAGTGGCGCTGGAAGTGAAGGCTAGTTTCTTATTATGCACTTGAAAACGATTATTTCTTTCATAGTTATTGCTGTTCTCGCGCTAAGTAGTGTCAACGCCCAGAGAGATATTATAGATCGGGTTGTTGCGGTAGTAGGCAATGAAATTATCCTTGCTTCAGAACTTGCCAGCCAGATTCAGCTGGCCGCACTTCGACCCGGTTCTCAGCCGAAAACAAGTGCCGAGATGGAAAAACTCAGAGACCAGGCTCTGGAGGGGATGATATCAGACCGGCTCTTTCTAATAGCTGCCAAAGATGATTCCACTATCAGTATCAGGGCAGCCGATGTAGAACGGGCGCTTGATGACCAGCTGGCCCGCATGCAGGCAAATTTTGAGTCACAACTTGAGTTCGAGCAGGCGCTGGACGCAGAAGGTCTCACCATTCGTGAGTTAAGAAAAAAGTTTCGCAGTGAAGTAGAAAACCAGCTTCTAAAACAACGCTTCATTCAAAAACAACTTTACGGTGTTTCTGTTTCGCGCCACGAAGTTGAAGAGTTTTACAAACAATTTAAAGATTCGATACCTATTCAGCCCGAAGGCTTAAAACTGGCACATATCCTGATTCCCGTACAGCCCTCGCAGGAAGTCGAAGACTCTGTCAAGGCAATGGCCGAAGAGCTTCGTCAGAGAATTCTTGACGGTGCAGATTTTTCGGCACTTTCCGTACAGTACTCAAGCTTTGGGGCGGGAGCCAATGGCGGAGATCTCGGCTATGTCTCGAAGTCCGATGTCGTCGAAGAGTTCGCACGCGCCGCTTTTAATCTGCTGCCCGGTGATATTTCCGGTGTCATAAGAACGCAATTCGGATATCACATAATAAAAGCCGATGACAGAAGCGCCGATAAAATGAAACTTCGCCATATACTTCTGGGAGTGACGCCATCGGCCGATGATTCGATGCGCTCCTTTCAGCTGGCAGATTCACTCTTAAGTGAGCTTTCAAGCGGCGGGAAATTCGAAGAACTGGCCAAAATATTTTCTATTGACGATGACACCCGAGCTCGCGGCGGAGAACTTGGCTGGTTTGCCTCTGACAAACTTCCGCATGAATTTGCTCGTGAACTGGCCGGACAAACCACGGCCGGAGAAATTTTGGGGCCTGTAAGTTCTCAGTTCGGATTGCATATCATTAAGTTGCTGGAATATCAAGCCGAAAAACAGTACACCCTAGAAGAAGATTTCGACAAGATTAAAGAACTTGCCCGTCAGGACAAGACCGGCCGGATGGTGGACGAGTCCATTTTAGAAATTAAAGAAAAGACGTTTATCGAGTACCGGTTAGACGAATCATGAGACTGGACGATTTTCTCTCAACGGTTGGTGTCATAAAACGGCGCACGCTGGCCAAAGAAATCAGCCAGAAAGGACAGGTTCAGGTAAACGGCCGTACCGCCAAACCGGCCTATCAGGTAAAAGAAAACGATGTCATTTTACTTAAGGGAATTGATAGTAGAACTTTAGAAGTTATCGCTATTCCCACAGGCTCAGTCTCAAAAGAGCGTCGCGAAGATTTTTTTAAGATAATTTCATAGAATTTGCTTTTAATGGGTTATAGGTGACCATTTCTATTGTCGGCTGAACCAACTCGCTGTACTTTCGTTATGCTATTGAGCAAGAGCTAAACAGCTTGAGATTAGATATGACTAATTAAGAATAGTTTAAATGAATTAACTGGAATCGAGGAGAGATGTGGCCAAAGCGCTACCCAAAACACTAAGTGAACTGAAAAGCTCCGGCTGGAAAAGCCGGACGGTCAAAGATGAACTTCGGGAAAACCTGCTTCAAAAAATTGCAAAAGGTGAAAAGCCGTTTACAGGAATAGTCGGCTTTGACAGGACAGTCGTGCCGCAGATAGAAAATGCAATTTTATCAAAGCATAATTTTATACTTCTGGGCTTAAGAGGTCAGGCCAAAAGCAGAATAATAAGACAGCTTGACAATCTTCTTGACGAAAATCTGCCAGTGATAGAAGGCACTCTCTTAAACGAAGATCCTTTTAACCCGATATCTCCGATGGGTAAAAAACTGATAGCCGAAAATGATGGAAAGACTCCTATCGTCTGGTTGTCGCGCGGGCAGCGATTCAACGAAAAACTGGCCACCCCCGATGTCTCCATAGCAGATTTGATTGGTGATATCGACCCCATAAAAGCAGCCAGAGAAAAACTGGACATCTCCAACGAAGAGGTCATTCACTGGGGAATAATTCCGCGTACCAACCGCGGGATTTTTGCAATCAACGAACTTCCCGATTTGCAGCCTCGCATACAGGTGGGACTCTTAAATATTCTCGAAGAAAACGACATCCAGGTACGCGGCTTTCCGCTGCGTCTGCCGCTGGATATGCTGCTGGTGTTTACCGCCAACCCCGAAGATTACACCAACCGCGGCAACATTATCACGCCTCTTAAAGACAGAATTGATTCACAGATAATGACTCACTATCCCAAGACTGTCGAGGAAGCCAAAGAGATAACCTTAAGCGAGTTCTCCCGGCATAATGAAAAAATCAAAATCCCTGATTTTGTAAATGATATTATAGAAGAAATTTCGTTTCAGGCGCGCGCCAGCGAGTATGTCGACCAGACCTCAGGCGTATCCGCCCGCGTATCAATTTCTGCTTACGAAAATCTGCAGTCAAATATAGAACGGAGAGCACTGCGCAACCAGGACAACGACCTGTTCCCACGCGTTTGCGATATTTATGCCGTCATTCCCTCAGTTTCAGGAAAGATTGAACTTGTCTACGAGGGGGAACAGGAAGGTTCTGTAATTGTCGCCCAAAACTTGATCGGTCAGGCCGTAAACGCCGTCTTCCTGCAATATTTCCCGCGTCCCAGAAAAGACAGACCCGACCCGGACAGACCTGCTCCGGAAAATCCCTACGAAGCTATTGTCGATTATTTCTCTGCCGGCAAAAGACTGGAACTATCAGACGATATGCCCTTTTCAGAGTACAAAAAATGTCTCGAAAATGTGGCCGGCCTAAAAGCCTTAGTGAAAAAACATTTCGACGTTAAAGACAAGCGCGAAATGCTGCTGCGCATGGAGTTTGTTCTGGAGGGTCTGCATCACAATAACGTCATCGCCCGTGAGACCGAAGATACAGTCGTGCGCTACGCCGATGTTCTGTCTGATATGCTGCGCGGCATGGAAGGGAATGCGTGAAGTTTATCTATTCCAAATGGGATGAGGCACTGTTTAAGGCGCTAAAAAACATCTCTGACCTGATGTCTATTTATAATTTTCTGTTGATGCGCTTAAACGGAAATGTCGAAGATGTTCTCAAAATGATGGAAGACCTTCAAGCCGAAGGCTATATCAGCGCCGAGCACGACCTCAAAGAATTCAAAAAGCAGCTTGAAGAAAACAAACTTATCAGAAAAACCAAAAAGGGTTTCGGTCTGTCGCCCAAAGGTGAGCGCAATCTGCGCATTGATGCCTTTGAGCAAATTTTTCAAAAGTTGAAATCATCGGGCAGGGGGCAGCACCCGCTGCCATACGAGGGCGGTTCATCCGAAGAATTATTACCGGAACGACGGCCTTATACGTTCGGTGATTCTTACAAATATATCGATTACACTGCTTCGATTTTCAATTCCATTTCTCGCACAGGCGAGCTGGGTTTGAATTTGTCGGAGGAGGACCTCGAAGTTTACGAAGCCGAGATGACCACCTCCTGCGCTACTGTTTTGATGATAGATGTTTCGCACTCGATGATACTCTACGGCGAAGACCGCATCACCCCGGCCAAACAAGTGGCCATGGCTTTTACGCAATTGATTCTGACCAAATACCCCAAAGA
>JADFLZ010000181.1 GCA_022564135.1 Candidatus Zixiibacteriota bacterium | reverse complement strand
GTATATTGAAAAGAACTAGGGCTGCTGGCTTCGTTCCGATAAGCGACCGCTGCTGTCGCCCGATATCAGTTCGCGTTATATCGTGCCTGAACTCAAAAAGAAAAACAAAGTTCTGTTTATAGTTGTTGACTGCATGCGCCTTGACCAGTGGATGTTAATAGAACCGCTCATAGCCGAGTTTTATAACATTAACAGAGAATATTACTTCTCCATACTGCCGACAGCTACGCCGTTTTCCCGCAACGCCTTATTTGCCGGAATGTTTCCGGACGAGATTCACAGAGTATATCCGGAGACTTATGCGGTTAAGGACGAAGGCTCTTTGAACCGTTTTGAAAGCCGCTTCTTCGCAGATAATTTGTCGCGTCAGGGAGTCAGGCCGGCCGGCTCAAAATATGTCAAGATTTTCAATAACACCGAAGGGGAAGAAATCGCCAAGCGCATTTCAGATTACTACGAGAATCAACTGGTCACTTTTGTGTTTAACTTTCTGGATATCTTAGCGCATGGCCGCTCCAGTAACGTAATCTTAAAAGAAATAGCCGGTACCGAGTCAGCCTTTCGTTCACTCATGAAAAGCTGGTTTGTTCATTCGCCGCTTTTTACAATTCTGAAATCGTTTGCAAAAAAAGATTTTACAATAGTAATAACATCAGACCACGGCTCGGTTTTCTGCAATCGCGGCACCATAGCCCATGGCAAACGGGATACCTCGACCAACCTGCGCTATAAGTACGGTGATAATTTGAACTCTGACCCCAAAGATTCTATCTTAATAAAAAAACCGGAGCAGTGGCGGCTGCCATCAATGACTCTGGCAACAACTTATATAATAGCCAAAGAAGATTTTTATTTCGTCTATCCCAATAACTATAACGAGATGGTCAGACACTTTCAGAAATCATTTCAGCATGGCGGCATTTCTTTAGAAGAAATGGTGGTACCGCTGGCGGTATTGACCCCGAGATAACAGTTTGCCCAGAGTACTCAACATAATATCCCACTCCGAGGCGGAAACTTTTGCACTTGGAGAAAAGATGGCTGCCATGTTTCCCGATGGCAGTTTAGTTGTGCTTAGCGGCCAGCTGGGAGCAGGCAAAACTATTTTTGTTAAAGGTCTGGCTAAAGGCATGGGCCTAGAAAAAGATACGGCGACTTCGCCGACTTTTAATATCGTACACGAATACTTAGGCAAGAGAGAACTTTATCACTTTGATTTGTATCGTCTGACAGATATATCTGAACTGGTCGAGATTGGCTGGGACGACTATCTGGAGCGCCAGGGAGTGGCGGTAGTAGAATGGGGAGAAAAAGCCGGAGCGCTGCTTCCTCAAAAATATTACCTGGTAGAGATTAGCAGTTCAAATGACAATGAACATGAACGGGAAATTAACGTGAGTTTGGTAGAGAAGTGACAGATTTCAGTAACGAAAATATTCTGGCCATAGACTGCTCGGGTAAAGAACTGAATCTGGGTTTAAGATTTGGTCACGATAGAATGGTTAAGCTGTCTATCGAGGCAGGCCGCTCACACGGTCAACTGATCATAGAAAAGATATCGGACTTGTTAAAATCGGCCGAGATGAAAGTCAAGCAGCTAAAGGCGCTGGTAGTCTCTACCGGGCCGGGCTCTTTTACAGGACTAAGAATTGCTCTGGCAGCAGCCAAAGGCATGGCAACAGCTCTTAACATTCCGGCGGTCGGCGTCTCTCTTTTTGAGATCGCTGCCTTTAAGCTAAGTAAGTCAGAGCAGACTACCATTGTCATCGTTCCTTTCAAGCGCGACTCTGTTTTTGCGGGGGAAGTAAAGTCTGGAGAATTTAACAACAGCAGCATCAGAGTAATATTAATAAAGCAGCTCAAAGATGATTTATCAGGATTGGAAGTTGTCTCGTGCGGTTTTGACCAAGAGAAAATTCCAGTCGAAGTCAAAACTGTTGTGAGCGCCGGCTCGGTTTCCTTTGATACTGCAGATTTGTTACAGATAGGCTTTGAAAAACTTATGAAAAGCAAGTCTTCAGACCTTGCTGATTTGGAACCGCTCTATGTTCAAAAATCACAGGCAGAAATAAATTTTGAGCAGGCTCAAAGAGATAGAAATTAAATACGAAATTAGAGGGCTGAAATCTTCGGATATTAGCGCTATTCTGGCCATTGAAAGCGATAGTTTTCCTGACCCCTGGCCCAAAACAGCTTTTGAAGAGATAATCCGGCAGCCCGGTCATGGCGGCATAGTTGTCGTATCTGATTCAAAATTAGTAGCTTATGCCTGTTATTTGATTATTGAACATGAGGCACATCTGACCAATCTGGCCGTAATTCATTCTTTGAGACGGAAATCTATTGCCAGCGGGCTGCTTGAGCGTATTTTAGATATCGCTATGAAGAAAGGATGCGAACATATTTTACTCGAAGTCAGACCTCAAAATAAAAGCGCCATCGCGTTTTATGAAAATGCCGGATTCAAGTTGCTATACAGCCGCCCTAATTATTATCGTAATCCGGTAGAAGACGCACTGGTGATGGTCTATTACTTTAATGAATAAAATTGGCAGTCTCTGATTATGGAATGGTTTAGAAAAGCAAAACCGGGCATAGATTCGCAGGAAAAGAGAAACATTCCCGAAGGTCTCTGGACCAAGTGTAATTCCTGCGGTGAAATTATCTACACAAAAAAGATTGAGGAACTGCTCTGGGTCTGCCCGAAATGTGATTATCACTTCAAATATAGCAGTGCCAAATATATCGATTTGCTCTTAGATGACGGTAAGCTCGAAGAATATGATAAAACTCTGAGCAGCAAAGACCCGCTTAAGTTTCGTGATTCCAAAAAGTATACTGACAGAATAAAACTGGCCCAGCAGAAATCCGGAGCGGTTGACGCTGTTATTGTCGGTATTGGTAAGATTGAAGGCGGCGATGTTTCCTTTGCGATAATGAATTTTTCATTTATCGGCGGCTCGATGGGTTCTGTTGTGGGTGAAAAAATAGCGCGGGCGATTGAAAGGTCAATTGACAGAAACATTCCGCTTATAATTCTTTCATCTTCCGGTGGTGCCAGAATGCAGGAAGGAATTTTATCTCTGATGCAAATGGCCAAGACTTCATCGCTTTTAGCAATCGCACACAAGAAGAAAATCCCGTATATTTCGATTTTAACCAATCCGACTACTGCCGGGGTGATGGCTTCTTACGCTTCTTTAGCAGATGTAATAATTGCCGAGCCGAAAGCGCTGCTTGGTTTTGCCGGACCGCGCGTTATTCAGCAGACAATCGGACAGGAACTGCCCGAAGGGTTTCAGTCGTCGGAGTTCTTTATGAAAAGAGGCTTCGTTGATATGATTGTATCACGGAAGAACCTCAGACAAACGATAGCCGGACTTCTGGGGCATATGAGAGATAAAAATTGAGCAAAATCTCTTATAAATCTGCCGAACGGTTTTTGTTGTCACGGGAATTTTTCGGTATGAAGCTGGGGCTGGAAAATATCACTGAATTTCTCCAGTCAATCAAGAACCCGCAGACTAAATATCTGACCATTCATATTTCCGGCACTAACGGCAAAGGTTCTACGGCGGCTATGCTGGCTGCGGTCTTGCAGGCCCAGGGATACAAGACCGGTTTGTTTACCTCGCCGCACTTAGTTGATTTCAAAGAACGCATCAAAGTAAACGGCCAGAAAATACTCAAAAAATCATTGGTGTCGTTTGTAAGTAGTTACAAAAAGGAACTTATCAGACGTAAACTTTCTTTTTTTGAAACAGTTACCGCTCTGGCTCTGGATTATTTCAAAAAGTGTAAAGTCGAGATAGCTGTTATAGAGACCGGTCTGGGTGGGCGGCTTGACGCTACCAATGTTTTAAATCCGGCACTGACTATTACCACTGAAATAGCTCTGGATCATGTTGATATTTTAGGAAAGACAATTCGCAAAATCAGCAAAGAAAAGGCCGGCATTATAAAGCCGGGACGACCTCACCTGATAGGGGAGCTTCATAAAGAAGCTGTAGAAGTAATGAACAACAAGTGTGCTTTGTTAAAAGCGCCAATCTATAAGCTGCAAAATAAAGATTATTGTATCAGCCAGGACAGCCGGAGTCTCAGTTTTAATGACGGCAATCTTCAAATTTCAAATATCTCGCCGTCGCTTGAAGGGGTTCATCAGTTAAAAAATGCAGCACTGGTTATAAAAGCAGTTTCGGTCTTAAGACAAAACGGAATTTATCTGACCAAGAAAGCGTTAAAAGAAGGACTGGCAAGCACGGTCTGGCCGGCCAGATTTCAGGTTGTCTCTCATAAGAACAGCCCTGCCGTAATTTTTGATGTAGCTCATAACGTGAGCGGCGTCAAAGCTTTCGTGGATTCATTTAAATTGCGTTTTCCCGCTAAGAAAACCAGAGTAATTGCCGGATTCGTCAAAGAGAAAAACCATAAAGAAATATTGAAAATGCTCTTTGAGATTAGCTCCGAGTTTGCTTTTGTGCCATTGAAGTCGAAAAGATCGGCAGATATCGATAAACTCATAGCAGAGACAGATTTCAAAGATATTCCGGTCAGCAAATTCGGCTCTGTCGGGCCGGCTTTCAGAAATCTAAGAAAAGACGCTGCCCCTGACGATATTATAACAATAATAGGCTCTCATTATCTGATAGGAGAGTTTGTCAAATTGTTTGGGGAAAAGTGGATAAAAGCGCAGAACAAAAGCCCGAATCAGCCAAGCTCGGTTCAAAGCCGGAGGAAGAATCCGGCCGGCTTTCCCATACCTCCCCGCCAGCAGCTGATATAGATTCCCTGATAGCAGTTAATCAGCATCTTAAGCGACAGATTTTTGACTTTTACACAATTTTAGAGCTAAGCCGGAATTTTAACGCCGTCTTAGACTTAACTTCCCTGATGCAAGTATTTTTGCGAACGCTCTGCTCTCAGGTCGGTTCAGCCAAAGCCTGCGTATTTCTTAAAAAAGAAGCATCACAAAAAAGTTTTATACTGGCCGGTTTGAGCATGAAACTAAATTTCGAATCTGCCAGCCCGGCTATCAAAGAAGATTCGCCTTTAGCTGTTTTTGTCAAAGATGCCAACCGGGCTATTGCGGTGGAAGATTTAGTCAAACTTGACAATGGCCATAACCATAACAAAGAAGAGCTTGATATTCTCAAGCAGTTCAGAGAGGGCCTGGTGCTGCCGCTAATGAACCGTGGCCTGCTTAACGGGCTGCTTTTTGTCGGCAGGAAATCAGAAACCAAGCAGTATACTTTTACAGCAGACGACGAAGAATTCTTGTCGATTTTATCCAGCCAGATCGCAGTAGCTGTAGAAAACGCGCGTCTGCACGAAGCCGAAAAAAGAGCACTGGCGGAACTTCAGGCAGCTCAAAAGCAGTTGATACATTCGGA
>JADFLZ010000180.1 GCA_022564135.1 Candidatus Zixiibacteriota bacterium | reverse complement strand
GGTAATAAATTCTCGGCATATCTGGCGCAATGGACCAAGAGTTGCTGTGTCGGCGATCGTGGTGACTTTAATGGTGATGGCGATAATGCCAACATTTTGGATTTGACATATATAGTCGACTTTATCTTCCGAGGCGGAGCTGAATCCTCTTGCCCCGAAGAAGCCGATATTAATAACGACGGCACACCATCAAACATTTTGGATCTGACATTTATAGTGGACAGAATCTTCCGCGGCGGAGTTCCACCCGACCCGTGCTAAAGTTGACCTGTGTCGAATTTAACTGCTAATTCTTCTGAACGTATGAAAAATTGTAGCTGGCTCCGTCGAAAGGCTGACCGTCTACCAGTACATAGGGATAAATAAAATAGTTTAGAACGTGTGATGATTCGCCCGAATTTATTTTTATATCTCTGCCGGTGGTAAAGGCCACCCGATGGGCGTCAAGACGACCGAAAAAATAATCTTTTTTCTCAGGATGCTTAATAGCTTCTGAAATATCGACCGGCACCCAGCCGCGGCCTTCAATATAAAATTCTGCCCAGCAGTGATAACCGGGAATCTCTGCACTCTTTTTATTCTGCGGCAGCGGAAAACCCATTATAAAGCGACTGGGAATATCCAGGGAACGAGCCATTCCGATAAAAAGTGAATGAATGTCGGTGCAGTTGCCTTTGCGGGACTCGCAGGCATAAAGAGCATCACCATTGCCCCAGCCGATACCGCTTTTGTCGTATTTCATTGTTTCAAAGAGATGATGATACAGCGCTTTTACTTTCTCGGAGGCTGTCATGGAACCATTTACAACCTGTTTGGCCTCCGCTTCGACCGGTCCGTCAATGGGAACCAAAATATCCGGCAGCAGATATCTTGTCAAATCGGGAGTGCCGTCTGAAGCCGTGTATGGTATTTGACTCCAGCCGTCCTGTTCGTAGCGTATGACATTTATGTCCACGGTTATTTCTAAGTCTTCGGGGACATTTTCTCCTGATGAAAAGCGCAAAATACGGTTGCCGTATTCCGGTTCGACATCTAACTGATAGGGCAATTCGGAACTTATCTTATAGTCCAGAACTTTCTGGTAGCCATTGTCAATCGGCAGCGGCAGCCAGATTTCGACAGATTTCGAGCCATCGGGGATTTTGTCGATATTCAGTTTATAGGTAAAAGTGAAGTTTAGCTCTGTGTCGACCGTGATCCCCGGACTTTCGGGCACACTAAGCAGGACAACTAAACTTGCCACAGCCACTACCAGCGGTAAGCCAATCAGAAATTTCCTGAAACTATTCATAGCTATAGGTCCACACAGCTCTTTCTAACTGGCAAAATCGATTTGTGTTTAAAACAGTTAATAAGACTTATTTTCTATCCCAGACGCCATCTTTCTCGAACCAGCTGTAACGAGCCTTGCCGTCTTCTTTATGAATCATAATTTCAGTGACTGCTAATTTGCCGTCCTTTGATTCCATAAAGAAATCCAGGTCATACATTTTCCCGCTGGCGCTTTTGAAATCAGAGCAGGCAAAAAAGAGGTTATCACCTACTTGCGACAAACGTTCTTTATGTACTTTGTCCAGAGTGAGCTGCAGCGTCTTTTTGGCGGATGCGTCGTAGCATAAAAAGAAGCCGCCTTTGAGTTCGGAGTCGGAGCTGATGTAGCCTGCAATAGCCTGGGACATCTGGTCTGTCGTAACTGCGCCGGCCTTAGCTTCTGTTGGTTTTTCGGCTTGTGCCTTCTTAACTTTCTTAGCTTTGGTAGGATGCTCTGTCGGGTGCTCCTGGGCATAAATAGCGGGCCCGGATAACAACGCAAAAGATACTGCCGCTACCACTACCAGCATTCCAAATGTTTTTGTTTTTTCAAACACTTAAACCTCCTTGAAGTTGACTGTTCTTGGTTTGTCCGTCAGTATCTGTGCGAAAGCAATCAGACCGGCGGACACACCATATGAAGCATTAAACAGCTTTTACTGTAATCGAGTTCCAATAAATTAAAAAAGTACAGGATTTCCAACAAGAAATTCAGGCGTGCGATATGTCCTTGTTGTACAATAAGTTGAAATGCGGACTGAGCCGGTATCTTGTGATGCTTCTTACTCTTTACGAACTTCACCGTTTTTGGAAACGTCGTAACTATCTGATTCCCCTTTGGGAATGCTCAAGGATTTCCAATTTGCGCCGGCAAAATGCCTGGCCAGATAAACAATCTGCCCGACATGATAGGCGTAGTGAGTCAGCTGGCGGTTGATTGCTTCCAAAACCGTATGGGCCTCTCCCCTGATATAAATTGTCTTTTCTAAATCTTCCGGTTTCAGTGGTTCGATAGCTTCAAAACATAATTCCCAGCCTTCTTCCCACTTTTGCATTAGGGACTCTTTACTGCTGTCGCTGTCGTAGATTTCAAACTCGGTGTCGCGGTGACGGTCGTCTTTTTCGCCGTCTGAGGTCAGGAAATCTCTCCAGCGTGAGCGCATATTGCCGGCCATATGTTTGACTATTATGGCGAGGCTGTTGTCGACATCGGATAACTCCCTGAAAAAATCAACAGCGGAGCATTGCGCCATCGCCTTCTCCCCCATTTCTTTGTATTTTCGGAGCTGGAGGAGGGTGTCTTTGAGGTAGTGTTGTGAATTCATCATAAATAAAGATTAATTAATCTGACTCATTTCCAATTATAAATTTCACTAAATACATAAACCAAAACGATACCGGCTCTCCGTTTTTGGTGGCAGGTTTAAATTTATGAAAAGGAGCTGCCTCCAGTGCCGCAGCATCAAGTGATTTGAGTCCGCTTGATTTATAGACTTCTGTCTCTAAGACCGAGCCATCTTGGCTGACATGAATTCTAAGCCAAACTCGCCCTTCAATACCATTTTCATCTTTTCCTTGGGGATAGATTGCCTTTTTTTCGAAAATCATTTCTGGTAATTCAATTTTGTCTTCTCTAATTTGAGAAATGCCAGTTTTGGAATAAGGCGAAAAGTCTATTACCCAGGAAGTCCAGGATTTCACCGGTTTGCCCTCAATCAGACCGGGTTCAAATATTATCTTTTCAACCGAGGCAGTTGCGGCGCTATCAAGCATCTCGTTGCCGCTGGACCTGGGGACTCTTATTTCCAGCACTTCACCATCAACTCCGATAAGAACCGCGATTTTCACTCTGCCGGTTATGCCATCTCGGTCAAGCTGCGCCGGATATATGGCACGCTGAAAGTGTTTAAATTTTGGTAAAACTTCGGGATGTTCAACATCGGCATGCTCGTAAACAGGCCACTGAGTATTTTCAGTTTTTTTCTGAGTGATTTCCTCTTTTTCTGATTGTTTGAATCTTCCAAAATAGTAAACCGGATATTTTATCCAGGCTGAAACCGGTTTACCGTCCCTTATAGCGGAACGATATTGTTTTCGCTTAGCATCTGATAGAGCCGCATCGTTAAGAATAGTGTGCTGGCTGGAACTGTATAATCTTGCTGTTACTACCCTTCCGGTGCTATCCACTAAAGCTTTGAGCCAGACGGAATCTGAAATGCCGGCATACAAAGCATGAATCGGCACTTTTTGCGCCGGCTCGTAGATTACTTCGGCTGCTTCATCGATAATAATTTCGTCCGATATGCCCGGAAGACCTGCAGCACCAATCTGTTCATCAGTAAATCGAAAAGAAACCTTTGTGTAAGCTCTATACTTGGTTTGTTTCCTTGAGACTTTCTTAATTTGGAAGACTGATCCCTTAATAACTTTTGCTGCAGCCTTTTCAAAGCCCATCTCTGCGACAGTAGAATATAGTACTTTGATATTTTTGGGTTTCCCTTTTTGATCTATCAAAACTTTCAGGTAAACATCGGCTTCGATTAGACGGCCCAAAGCAATCTTTGGATATTCTATATTACCAATAGTAATAGGATCTAATAAGGGAGCGTCTAACCCGACCCCAACATATTTAGTTCGAAATTCCGGCCATGGGCCTATTTGCAGATAAGGGTCTGTATAACTGACAGGATAGTAGCCAACATAATCTACGGGATAAGGGCCATCCCACTTAGCCCCAAAGCGAGTGTTTCTGATCGCTCGTATGGCCGCTTCCTCAAAACCATAATCAGGCGTGCTGCAACTTATGACCTCAGCACTTGCAACAACGCCTTTAGCACCTATAAATATTCTCAGCCATACTACGCACCTTTTATCTGAAAACTTTTCTTTGTCAGGGTAAACTACCCGCAATGGTTCGAAAGGGATTGCTATAGAATCACCAAAATCTGATTTCATTATTTCAGGAAAAGAAGCATCGAGCTTTCCGGAAAATGCCGCTGGAGAGCTAAGTAAATAGAAAGCTAGCAGGCACCACCACCATATATATGAGCATCCTCTGCTAATCTGATTTTGCATGAAGATATCTAACCTCCCCATAGAAAGTTATTCCCTTCTAATTGCCACTCTCTATTTTGCAGGAACATCTCATTTAAGTCAAGTAGCTGCTTGCTCGCCGGCTTACTACCACGCCAGGCTATAAGCCCAGAAAACTTCACTAAACAGGCCTATGTGGATATATTGAGGCTTCAGCGTTAATTTTCACCTCGCATTACAACTTTGCAATAACATTCTCCCGAGTCCAAAAAGCCCTCAAATTCTGCGCCAGTGGCATATTATGGCGGTTTTTCGAGCTTGACACAGGTTCACATTTGGGCTAGACTTCGGCCATTCAGTAGCCATTAGCAGACCTATATCTACAGATAGAGCTTGCTGGCATTGTTTGATGTCAAAAGTGGCAATACTGAAAAGCGTTCGAGCTGTAAGAACGTAATTGATGTGGATTAGCAAATATTGTAATAATAACCAGCGTATTTATCTTAGGAGGAGAAACGCATGAAAAAAATGTTAACATTATTTACTGTTCTGGCTTTTCTGTTGACATCAGCCGGCTCTGCCCAGAGTTCAATGGATTTTGGCTTCAAGGTTGGCGGAAACATGGCCAAAATGTCCGCGGATGATCAATCCACCGCAATATTTAACTTTGTTGAACAAACCCTTACTGTATTTGTTGGAACTGTGGAAGTTGATTCTGACGCCCGAATTGGTCTGATCGGTGGTGCTTTCTTGTCTTTTAACGTCAGCCCTACTTTTTCAATTCAGCCTGAACTGCTGTATTCAGTCAAGGGAGTGGAAAAGAAGTTCCGCTACAACTTTAATAGCAAAGATTTCGAAACAGTTCTCCAGATCGAAACGGCCTATTTGGAAATTCCTGTGCTGCTAAAGTATAAATTCCCGAGCGAGGGCAATATCAAGCCAAGCCTGTACGTCGGCCCAGCACTTGGGTTCAATCTTAGTGGCAAATTTAAATTAGAAGAAGGCACTGAAGGCGGTTTTGCAACGGATTTAGGAGAAAGGGATATTGCCAATTTGAAGAGC
>JADFLZ010000179.1 GCA_022564135.1 Candidatus Zixiibacteriota bacterium | reverse complement strand
GGCGCCCAGCATATAGGGATAAATTTGCCGCAGCGTCACCACCCCGGCGCCTATGAGTGGTATCACCAGAGATGTTGTAATTGAAGATGACTGCACCAGTACAGTCAAGCCTGCGCCCAATATCAAACAGAGGACAGGGGCGCGGAAGATATAACGCTGGAAGAAAACCTCCACTTTTGACAGAACCAACGATTTGAGCATTTTAACTATGTAGCGCAGAGCAATAAATATGAGAATAAGAGCTACAATGGCTGCCACCACTCCATTATCACCGACCGCATGGGCAATCGCTTCGGCGACAGGCTTGGTGAGTGCTGCCACCGGCGAATCAAAGGTGCCGCCGCTGAATCCTGTCAAGAATCCTTCGACGAGTCTGGCGGATTTTGATATTACGCCAAATATCAGCTCCAGAGGCAAAAGTACAGCTACCGTACATAAATTAAAGAAATCATGAACCGTAGCTCCGGCAAAGGCGCGCTTAAACTCTTCGCCCCTTGAAATATGCGCCAGCGATACTATCGTGTTTGTTACCGAGGTACCAATGTTAGCGCCCATGATCATCGGCACAGCACTTTCAAACGAAATAGTAGCGGTGCCTACCATGCCGACAATGATGGAAGTTGTCGTCGAAGACGACTGAATAATAGAAGTAGCCAGAACTCCAATCAGTAAACCGACTATGGGGTTGGCTGTGGCCTGAAAGATAGCCTCGGCCACTTCTCTGCCCATCAGCTCAAAAGATACACCCAGCAGTTTAATGGCGATGACAAAAATATAAAGCAGAACAAAAAGCAGCAAAACGCGGCCGACAATTTCAAGTTTGCTGTCGGCAGCTGAAACGAAACCCTGTAGCTTTATCTGTTTATTATCAGGCATGAGTTACCAAAAATAGAGTTATAATCCCTCGATAGATTTTCCTGGGAATAGAAGCGGGCCAAGAACAGGTATTTGAGTGTATATTCAAACGCCGCGGTTATGTTTTAGTGTTTTGTTCTCATAACTTCTACTGGCAATCGCCGCAAATATGACTTAGTCCGAACGGGGGCGCAAGTATATTATTGCTCTAATTTTGAATCGATTGGCTGCTGGAGCCCAATTTTGGAGGAATTCGGAGGCCAAATTCTGCCTACTCAGAAGTGGCTTTGTGTTGGAGACGGGGGGAGCAACTATGGGCTGCTCCCTATATTTCTCAGTCATTTATGCCGACAGAGCAAACAGTTAAGCCATTGGTATGTTTGATGTTGCGGCTACCAAACAGGGCGCTGAGCTATCGGGCAAGGATATTGCAACACAAATATGGCAATCGAAATCCTGCGTGATTTTAAGGAGTGTTTTTATGAAAATAAATCAAAACGGACTTAGCCTTTTAGAAGTTATGATAAGCATGATTCTTCTGGCGCTGGGTCTTCTTGCTATGGCTCCAATGATAGTGTTGTCCATTGAAGGAAACAATATTTCGCGCGATGTCATGACGGTATCGGAGATGGCCAAAGAAAAAATCGAGTTTTACAAGGGCGTCAAGCCGTTCCCGGCAGTTCCCTATTACGAGACAGAGACAAGCATCTTCGGCGGTTATAATCGCTATACCTCTATTCAGGACAGTGTCAGCGATGCCTCGATTCCCGGGGGACTCTACGAAGTAGCTATCAACATAACCTGGACGGACAAAACCGGTGTAAATCGTTCAACTTCTTATTCGACTTACATTCAAAAATAGGAATTAGCTGTTATGAAATTATTTAAAATATTGAAGAAAAGAAATAATCAGGCTGGTTTTTCGATACTCGAAGTTCTCATTGCCGCTATCATAACCGGTATTATAGCAACCTCGGCTTTCAGTTTTTACGTTAAGATGAGCGAGCAATCTGAGCATCAGTTTAATGTTTCAGAGATGCACCAGCTGTGCAGAACCAGTCTTTATGATATCAGAAAATCTCTAATGCAGGCGGGCTTTAAGTTGACGGCGCACCCGGCCTATGAAGTCAAAGGCGATACCCTGGCTGTATATTACTCGGACACTCAGCCGGTCGATACGATATTGTATTACTTAGTAGAGTACACCGACAATGAATACGGCTTAGTAGCCGAGCTGCCACAGACGCATCAATTGTACAAGCTCTATAAGAAAGTCAACAGCGAGGCTCCTGCTCTATTTGCGGATTACATCACTGGCATAATTTATAATCAAATCGATGCCGCAAATATGATAGTATCCATAAGTGTGCATTCATTAAGAAAAGATGACTCTTACCAGCCCAACGATGGCTTCAGAACATTCACGCTGAGTGAGAGAATAAATATCAGAAACATCAGTTAAAACGGAATAGTACTAATGAAAAAGATTTTAACAAATCAAAAAGGAACGGCCATACTGATAGCTTTGTCCTTGATTGCCATGCTGGTTGCAGTAGGCATAATGTCAGTTGACCGTTCAACCACAGATATAGAGCTGTCGTTCAACCAGCTTCACGAAGAGCAGTCGTTCTACGGAGCCGAGGCGGGTATCGCCAGAGCAATGGTCGAAATTAATAGAAACTTCAGCTGGAGAGGACCTATCGTAGACGAGCAGCTGGGAGGCAGCAAATTCACAGTCATTGTTTTAGACTCAACCTGGGATTCCACCCTGGCCGACACTGTTATTATTCGCTCTACTGCCAATCGCGAGGGCGCGGCGGTTAACCTTGAAGTCTGGATTGCGCCATATTACTTCCAGCCGTTTATATATGCAGCTTACGGCGCCGACAGTATCATATTGAAAAATACAGCCTGTACTGACTCGTACAATTCGGATTCCGGCTCCTATGATTCTACGGTATTGTTAGAAGGCGGGGATATCGGCACAAATGGTTATATTTATATGGCCAACCAAGGCGACGTATATGGAAACGCCTCCACCTCCGGCGGCGACATTATTCTCATTGGTGAAAAAGCAATAATTCACGGTGATACCAGTACTTCTGAAGACCCAATGGAAATGAATTTGGCAGATGCCTCTGATTATGCCTATGCCCAAAGCAACAGCCTGGCGCCTGCCGGTTTTACCGGTTCATATTTTTACGACCCGACAACTGATGCCCTTTTACTCAATAATTATGACACGCTGGTACTCTCAGACGGTGTTTACTACTTCTCCAGTTTAACACTTGGCCAGCACGCAAGCCTGCAGATAGCCCCGGGAGCGAATGTACAGATTTACATGACAGGTGATCTGGATATTGGCCAGCATTCAGACGTAAACTCTGGCGGGTCAGCTTCAGATCTTACTATTTATTCACAGGGAAGTACACTCACCCTCGGTCAGCAAACTGAGTTAGTCGCTGCCTTTTACGGACCAACTACAAACATTACAGTAGATAATAATACCTCTGTATATGGTTCTCTAATAGGTGCATCAGTAAGTATATCAAACAGCGCCTGTATTCACTTTGACCGAGCTCTCCTGAAACTTCTTCAAACAGAGATTGAGCGAATGGAGATAGTCGCCTGGCGCCAATTGTAAATTATGTGCATTAACTTTATGAAGGATTACCTGTTATGATAGGAATAAAATATATCAATAAAGTTATGGCCTCTGAGAGAGGCACTGCCATCTTAATAGTCATGGCACTTATTGCCATGCTGACAAGTGTGGCCATAATGTCTGTCAACCGCTCCACGACTGATATTGATCTGTCATTTAATTCGTTGAACGAAGACAAGGCGTTTTACATAGCCGAGGCAGGTTTGCACCGCGCCATGGTAGAGCTCAATGCTAACAGTTCCTGGAGAAACGGTTTCTATAAACAGGTTTTAAATGGCGGTTATTATAATATATCAATGGTAGATTCTCTTACAGACTCTACTCTGTCTGATACCATACTATTGACCTGCGAAGGGTATTTTGACAAATCAATTTCTAACCTCGAAGTCTGGATAACGCCGGAATATTATAATCCGTTTAAATATGCTGCCTACGGCGATGACAGTATGATTCTCGATAACAACACCTGTACCGACTCGTATAATTCCGACTCCGGCACCTACGCCGCCACCCAGCTGAATGATGAGGGAAATATCGGGAGTAATGGAGAGATAAAGCTTACCAATTCTGCAATAGTCAACGGCAATGCGCAAACATCGGATACCGGCAATATCAATGTAGTCTGGCCTTCCGCGATTAATGGAGATTCTACCAGTACGGCTCCAGTTACGGACAACTCGGGGCTGGTAACAGATGCAGATTTTGCATGGGCTAAAACTGTCAACAATGCACCGGCAGGTTTTTCCGGAGATTACAGCTACAACCCCGGTTTAAGCAAACTAACTCTTGGTGTAGGAGACACTTTGGTTCTGGCCAGCGGTGTTTATTATTTTTCCGATATAGAATTGCGAAACAGCGCCAATATTCAGCTTGCTCCAGGCGCAGAGGTGACAATCTATATGACCGGCGATTTTACATTAGCACAGTCTTCATCAGTTAACCTCTGGAGGGATAGAGACCCAATTACCGATGAGAAAAGAACGCACATTGGCAACCCAAAAGATTTTGTTGTGTACTCCAAGGGTGATAACTTTACTTTGGGAAATCTGACAAGTTTTTCAGGGGCGTTCTTTAGTGAGACGGCTGATATAGAATTGGTAAATCAAGTGAACGCCTACGGCTCATTAGTTGGCAAATCTACAACAATAGCAAACGGTTCATGTGTTCACTTCGATCGTGACCTGCTAAAATATACGACCAAGAAAGTAAAGGCTATGCATCTGATAGCCTGGAAACAATCTTAGGATGTTTATCCGGGTGGTTGTGATACTGTAAGAGAACATATCAGGAGTTCATAAAATGAAAAAGGATAAATGAATGTAGAAAAAAGGAAGGAGGGGGAAAAGGAGAAAGGAAGAAGGAAGGAAGGAAGGGAGAGGAAAGAGGAAAGAAAAGAGAAAATACGCGCTCTAATAATCACACATGGACATTTGGACCACATAGGAGGAATACCATATCTCATGGAGAGAATGGGAAACCCGCCAATATATACGCGTGAAATGACAATGGTTATGATTAAGAAGAGGCAGGATGAGTTTCCTCATCAAGACCCAATTGATTACAACCTTGTCGAACCTGGTGACGTACGCACCCTTGGTTCACTTAAAGTGAGGTTTTTTGGAGTTACTCACTCGATACCTGATTCTATGGGTGTTGCCATCGAAACACCATACGGAAACATAGTATTAAGCGGCGACCTAAAACTGAATCACGAAAAAGGGGAAGCTACTGATGTAGAAAAAACTTAATTTAAAGATAGAGTAAGACAAGAGTTGTAAAATTTCTTGGAACCCAATCACCCTATTTTATTTGAATAGAATGAATCTTTCTCAGCTGAGCATTTTTCCTTGTTTATATCCAAAATAATTTTTATTCGACCCAAGGCATATTAT
>JADFLZ010000178.1 GCA_022564135.1 Candidatus Zixiibacteriota bacterium | reverse complement strand
TTTCTACGGGCACAGTTATCGAATCAGGACTGCATAATGCGATTGAAGTATCATTAGGCAGAACAACTAGCGGAACTTCGTTTAGATTAATCGTAACTGTAAAGCTGTCTTCACAAAACGCTCCGCAGCTGTCGCTGCAGCGAATTATTACTTCAAAAGTTGTATCATTGGTCGGAGTGTAACACCATAACAGACTGGTTGTGTTTGAGGAGGCTTGAGAAGCAATTGCATTCTTGCCGCTGGCTCCACCTAAACTTCCCGGCCCGGAGACAATTTCACAATTGGAAAGATTGCCATCGGCATCAGTACCGAATATCGGCAGGCAAATTTCTGTAACATCGCAAAGGTTAAAGACAGTATCAGAAGGAACATCGCAAACAGGTGCTTCGTTGATAACAATTGTTACTCTGAAACTATCAATACAGACATTATCACATATATCACGGCACTCTATGACAACATCGACTACGGCATCGGCATCAGCTTGATAAACCCAGTAGCCATCAACAATCATACCTGCGCCGCTGATAACAGAGCAAACCGGAACTGACTGGTCGCCATCAAAAGTAGAGATCGGCAGTGAAATTTCAGCCGGACCACAGAGGAAAAAACTTGTATCGGACGGAAATTGACAAACCGGAGCTTCATCAATTGTTACGCTTACTATTATGCGATCGGATTTTGAAGCATCACAGCTATCAGTTACCGTGACAATTATTTCATAAAGACCGCTGGTATCGGCCATAAAATAAAGCAGACCGGCAAATTCATCATAACTGACCCAGTCGGGCAGCACTATACTGCTGATATTTCCATTGGGATCAACAATTCCAACAGGAATAGCAACTGTGTCCGCCATACATAGAGCAATTGAACTGTCACCGGGCAGAAATACCAGAGGCGGCAGATTACAGCTGACATCAACCGTAAACTCGCAGCTTATAGTATCACAGGGCGTGATGGCCTTGACAATAATCCGGTTGCGAACTCCGCATTCAGCATAAAAACAAATCTGGTTATTCTCTGCATCATACCAGGTAGCAATACCGCTGACTTCGATATCCGCCCAGGCCGGAATATTACCCAGAGGGAAACAGAGCGTTTCCGGCTGACAGATGAAAATCGAGGTATCAGGCGGACAGGCCAGATCAACAAACTGGTCGGTTAAGATTCTTACGACTGCCGTATCGGCGACTATGTTGCCGCAGGAATCGGTGGCAGTAGCAATAATGGTATAATTACCGCTGTCATAAGGCACAAAACAAACCTGACCATTTTCATAAGTGCCTCTGTTGACAGTTATGTTTGAGTCCGGCAGGCTGATATTATCGTAGCCTATTTCAAGCGGCAGACAGACATATGCCGGACCACATAGATAAATGGTGGTGTCGGGCATGGCTTGTTTTACCAGGAGAGGCGGATTAACCTGAATATCAAACCAGAGACTGTCTCTGGCAACCCGGCCACAGGAATCTGTTATCTCTACTATCAAATAATCAGAAATTGAGCTATCGATTGTTACACAAAATAGATTTGTCGCGGAATCAAAAGTCCCATAGTTGACATAAACCGAATCATAGTATTTTATCGTGTCGGCTTTGATGCAGAACGTTCCCGGCCCGCAAATAACAGCCTCAAAATCATCACCAAGTTCTAATACAGGCGGCGGCGATACTAAAACAGTTACTACCGTGGTATCAGCGGCAATAAGTCCGCAGGAATCGGTGACCTCAACCCAGACCAGATAAGTCCCGGTGGTATCCGGATTAAAACAGATAGTGTCATTTAGGATTGCGTAATTTGAATTGATAGAACTGATATTGTCATCGATAATTTCTACCGCAATACAAATCGCCTGCTCAAAGCAAAAATCAATATTTATGCTGTCGGGGAATGTTACAATAGGCTGAGCATTAATTTCTATGTAAACAGAGATTGTGTCTGAATCTATGAACCCGCAGCGGTCACGAACAAAAACATTTATGACATAGGTGCCTGTTGTATCGGCAGAGAAACAAATCAGAGGTGCATTTCCGGTATAAGTAAAATCTGACCAGATAGAGTCAATATCGTTATCAGGGTCTACTACCCCAAAGCTCAAACAGAGAGCTTCCGGCTGGCAGAGACTGATATCTGAGAGAGGATCAAAAGTAACTACCGGTGGAGTACCGCTTTTAGCTACAGTTACTATTGTTGTATCGGCGGTTATTAGTCCACAACTATCTGTAACTTCAACCCAGACTAAATACGTTCCAGTTGTATCCGGACTAAAACAGATAGAATCATTTATCAATGCGTAATTCGAGCTGACCGCTGCGATATTTTCATCTATAATTTCAACAGGAATGCAGACCGCCTGCACCAGGCAGAAATTTGAATATATGCTGTCGGGCAGATTTACAACCGGCGCCGAGTTTAGCTCTACATAAACTGAAATCGTATCCGAAGCTATAAACCCGCAGAGGTCACGAACAAAAACGTTTATGTCGTAAATGCCTGATGTATCGGCATAAAAACATATCTCAGAAGAATTTTCATAATATGTAAAATCCGACCAGATAGAATCAACATTGCTGTCCGGATCATCAATAGAAAAAGTCACGCAGAGAGATTCCGGCTGACAAAGAGAAATATCCGGCAGAGAATCGAAAACGACTATCGGAGAAGAGCCGTTGTTTACGATAGTTATAACTGTCGTGCAACTGTCGACAAGTCCGCAGCTGTCTGTGACAATAAAAGTTATGACATTGTCACCCTGTACGGGATCAAAGCAGACAGTATCCCCGGAGAGTGTTCCGCCGATTACTGTTATGTCAGCAATGTTTCCATCTGCATCTGTTGCAAAAAATCCCGGCAGACAAATCTGTGCGGGGTCGCAACTGTTTATGGTATCATTCGCAGGACAAACAGCCACCGGAGCTTGGTTAACAATAACATCAATACAGTAAGAAATAGTGTCCGACAGCCCGCAGCTATTGGTAATTATGACATCATCGCAGTAACGGCCGGAGCTGTCGACATAAAAGCAGACCGTACTGTCCGAAGCGTTAAACACGCCCAGGTTGCTGCTGCCGGTCAGGCCGCCAATCGGATTGTCGATGGTTAGTTTTACGCAAACCTGGTTGGCACCTTCGCAGAAATAGTTGTCGGTAGTATCCGCAGCAACTATCACAGGCGGCTCGTTAATTCTTATGAGAATCTCAAAACTATCTACGGCAATAAATCCGCAGGAATCCACGACTGACAATACTATCTGATAGACGCCAGAAGTGTCAGCTTCAAAACATACTCTATAATTATCTATCTGGCCGAAATTCGTCCAGACAGAATCAATGTCGTTATCCGGGTCACCTACGACAAAGTTAATGCAGATTGTTTCAGGCAGACAGAGATTGATTTCTGACGGCGCACCGGCTGTAATAAAAGGCGGCTGCCCCAAAGAGACAGTTACAATAGTTGTGCAGGTGTCAGCCACACCGCAGCTGTCGGTGGCAATCAAAGTAATAGTGTTAGTGCCTTCGACAGGCATAAAACAGACTGTGTCGCCGCTCAATACTCCGCCAAAAATTTCAACCGAGGCTAAGTTATTATCCGGGTCAGTCGCACCGAAGCCGGTTAAGCAGACTTCCTGAAGTTCGCAGAAGAAAATACTGGTATCCGAGGGACAAAATGCGGCGGGTCGGATATTGCCAATACATGGGTCTTCAAGTCCTCTACAGAAAACTGAAGGGCCACATATTGTAGCAATGTTTTTATTAACACCTGCTTTGGGAGCAAATTGGGTATGGTCGAGTGCCAGCAGTTGATCCAGAGTGAAGCTGAACGCGATGAAAGTATCAGCTGGAAAGTTTTCAATGTCATCCCACTTTATACCCCATAGCTTTGAATTGCCATTCTTGCCAATAGTGCCGAAACTCGGTTCAACTGCAACCAAATTCTGTTCTGTAATTAATGAGCAGAGTTCTATAAAGAAATAGCTTATAGCCGGAGGAGTCCCGTCCCAATATAGAGAATAATCCCACTTGGATGTCCCGACAGTTGAGTCATAGGTTACCCCCTCAAACATTAGAGAAAAATGACTGGTGATTTCGGTTGTATCACAATCAAAATTAATTGCAGAAGCGCTCCCAAGAAAAGGAACCATCAATACAAAAATTAACACTAAAGTAAATTTTGAAATGTGACGAAAAAGCTCTCTCACTTACATTCCTTCATGGTAAAGCTTGTCTCTATAATTATTTAGAAAAGTGGAATTCATCTTTATGATTCAGGTAAGCTGCTATTGGTAAACAGTTGCAGGCAAAATTTCACAGCCCTGCACATGATACCCAGGCAAAAGAATCATCTTTTGCCGTTCTCTTTCCTCCACATTGGTTGACTCAAACTTACTTAAGTCTAAAATCCTAAGGCGGCCAAATAATAAGCAAACCTGCTTATCGGATTAGCGCCTAATTGCGCTCTTTGAATATTCATCGGGCCAGCCCGGTGCCAGTACTTTTAACTCTTTTTCTATAAAAGAATCAGGTGATGTAAGGTAGAAGCCATATGTAGTACGCTTGTTACCTGTTGTACACCCAAAATATATCCTTTCAGCCCTGATTGTCAAGGGAAGACAGGGCATTGTCCCCCAATGCAATATGCAGACCAATTGAAAGTAGAATCTAAAGCGCAGAAACTACTCTTGATATTGAACAGATTGCTCTTTCAGCCGTCTCATGGGTGAACAAAATAGGCCAAAATATGACTGCTTTTGCAGCTTCCCCTCAATTTTGGCCTTGAATAAGGGGTTCTTAGAACCTGTGACTAATAGGACTTTTACAATTTTAAAAATATCGTAGATTGCTAATAGGCGTTATTCCTATCTTGGGGAGGACAAATGAAATTCGTACGAAACTTACTAACCCTGTTGCTGCTGGTCTCATTAGGCACAGTCTCTATTGGCTCAGCCAGAGACCTTAACAACTCAGGCAAAGAATCTTTGGTTGAGCAGTCTGCTCAGAGCGTTACAGACGATATTCCGGATCACCTGATAAACTGGCCGTTATATTTTGGTGTTCAGCAGACCGGCGAATTAGATGCCTCATTTGATTGCTTTGGTAACTTTGGCACAGCTTTCGGCAGTGGTCCTTATGATTTTATTTACGCTCCCCATTTCCCTTCATTCGTTACTCCGCCTGTTACGGGGATAGAACATCTTTTTGGCGGAGCCATCTGGATTGGGGGAATTGTCGAGGGCGACACTTTAGTAAGTATCGGTGCTGACGGCTGGCAAGCCATTAACGAATTTTTTCCACCTGACTACAGAAAACGGGGATCAATTACTCCTGTCGAAGGTTACCCCGCAGATTTTTCGATGAGAGCTGAATTTACTGACACTTTAGGTGGACGAGGAAATTATGATGGTTTTTTTGATCCAT
>JADFLZ010000177.1 GCA_022564135.1 Candidatus Zixiibacteriota bacterium | reverse complement strand
TTCAAAGAACCAGATGATTTCGAAATGCCGACCCATATTTCGGTATGTGTGCCGGTTGTATGGTACGCATTGATATAACAACCTGCGGTGATTTCAACATAGCCGGGTGCAGGAATTTGAATATCCACAGAATCGATCACAAAAGAACCAAGTGACGTTAATTGAAAGAAGAGCTGCGAACGCACCTTATTTGCAACCCCGGGTTCATCAAGAATTTCATCATGATAAATGGCGTCGGTAGGAAACTCTACCGAAGTATTTCCGGTCTGTCCGCCGTGGAGGTTGATTGTTGAAACTCCGTCGTCATCTCTTAAATCCAGTTCACCACCGCCAGAAATGTTGGCTGTCAAAACGACAGTTCGGTCATTGCTGGCATCACCATCGTGGAGAAAAATTTCTCCCCAGTTGGCACCCCAAAGGCGGATTTGCTCCAGCCCGTCTAAACCATATGTGCTAAATTGATTGGCACCGGCATCCGTTTTCCAACCTAAGAATCCAGTGAAGGGGTTTAGGTAGCTTAAGTTGCCGGCGGTTTCCGAATAGGGATTGCTTATAAGCCGTGTTCGGGGAGACTGCACCTGGCCGTCAACAGTAACTTCCAGCCAGAGTTCAAGGTTACTGGTAAACAGGTCATACGGAAACAAAGTAGAAGTTCCTCCTAACTGGTAAGTGAAAAGCCCTCCGGTAGTGTTGATAGGGACGGTAATTTCGTCCCACAAAACTGAACCCCCTGCGGACGCATCGTAAATAAAGAAATCAAAAGTGTGTGCGCCATCCGGAACCGGTGCACCGGCGGCATCCAGGACTCTGCCCTGGTAATTAATCAGCCGGGGCGCCTGCGCTAAAGCAGCAGCAGAAAAGACCACGACCAATAAGGCTGCCAGGATTAAATTGTTGAGTTTCGCTCCCATTTTTAGTCTCCCTTTTTGAGTGGGCAATGTTACCCACCAGATTATAAGAAATATTATTGTAAGCCCAAATTATTAAGAATTTTTGGCATTTGTACTACTTCAATCCTAACAGCCTCCCGGAGGGCCGCCGCCGCGGAAGATTCTATCAACCAGAAAGGTCAAATCCAGGACATTATGAGGATTGCCATCTCCGTTTACATCTGCTTCTGCCGGGCAGCCTGATGGTCCGCCGCCTCGGAAAATGCGGTCAACTGCGAAAGTCAGGTCAAGGATATTGGCATCGGTTCCGTCGCCGTTTAGGTCGCCGCGATTGCCGACGCAGCAGCAGGCATCGCCGATGCCGTCGCTGTCAGTATCAGCTTGAGCGGGGTTGGGGGTGTCTATACAGTTGTCGCAGGAGTCTAATATTCCATCACTATCAATGTCAGTATTAAAGGCGTAGCCGTTATGTTTGACGTATTCCCAGTGGGATTCACCATAAGATACTCCGCTGATATCACCCCAATACAGTCCGCGGCCATTCAGACTCCATGAGCCTTCTACAAGAGAATGAGTAATAACCAGGGAGTCGTCCCAGAAGACCTGGACAATTGACATGCTATCAATTTCAATTCGATAAGTATGAAATTCGTCGTCAGTATCAACAAGCGCTTCAGGACCTCGTGCTCCGACTGCGGAGCGGACAAAGATTGTGTCTTTGGAAATTTCAAGAGTGTTCGCAGAGTCCTCCGAAACGGCAAATCCGATTGAAACGGGTGCGGACCAGTCGAACAAAGAAACCTGGCCCGAAATATACTGCATGCGAGCTTCGATTACCCAGACGTCCGGTCTGATTATGTCAGTTAATAATTGCTCGTAAAAGTAAGCCAAGCTCGCGGGGGGACCGGTGTTGAGTCTTAAATACGAATCAATAAATGCCGGTGTATCAGGTATTGCTCCTGCGAAAACATTCCACTGAGGGCAAGAGAGTTCTGGGAAAACGCCTTTAGATGCCTCCCAAATTAAATTGTAGCAATTACTACCGGCCACTTCAATACAGGCATCACAGGAATCACCCACGCCGTCGCCGTCTATGTCTTCCTGCAGGGGGTTGGGAGTGTCAATGCAGTTGTCGCAGGAATCGATTATCCCGTCATCATCAATGTCGGTGTCAAGAGCGTAGGCATTGTGTTTGAAATAAAGCCAGTGAGATTCGCCAGAGGCGAGTCCTGTAACATCTCCAAAAGTTAAAAGCTCTTGAGAACCAAAACTTGGGCTGCTAAATGTTGTCCCTGATAAAGTAAGTGAATCATCATAATAAACTTTTATGTTGTCAAATTGAGAAATTTCGATACGATAGATATGGAAATCATTATCTGTATCTACGCTGGCTACGGGACTGCGTGTTCCATAAGATGACCACAAGAAAATTTCGTCTGGTCCAACATGAAAGAAATTACCAAGCGCTGAGTCCGTAACCATTTGAATACTAATATGCGAAAAATTAAGGTCGGCATTTGTACCTGTCACATAGCGGACTTTGAATTCAATCACATAAGCATCTGGAATACTGAGTGGAATCCCAACTGATTCGAATTGGCCATAACGCATGTTCTCCGCATTGACGGAAGTGCTCAAAATCAGGGTGTCACCAGCGAAATTCGGGATTTCTGTATCCGTATTAAAGGCGATATTCCAGGGTGGGCAACTTTCGTCCGGAAATAATCCTGATGAAGCTTCCCAGATAGAGTTGTATTCAACCGGAGCATCAGCCACAAATATAGTATCTTTCATCGTAGCGGAGTGGACTGAGCAATGGTAGGGGAAAGGGCCGGGGCCGTCAGCGATTGAAAATACCAGATCAAAAGTATTTCCACCCATATTTGAGATTCCCGAGTCCCAGGCTTTTGGGGAAGAGATATCGGAGGTAATTGAATGTTGGGGGCCACCGCCAACCCAAGTCCAACGGACGGTATCTCCGGGGATTACAATGGTCCCGAGAGGAGAAAAGAAGTTGTTGCCAATAGTAATATTATGGACAGTGGCAAAGCCGTTGATTGGAATAAAGAGAATCGCAAGAACAGCGAAAAATACTAAGAAAGATTTGTTGAGTATCACGACACCTCCTAAGACATTTGAGAGAAACTAATACAGCATCTTCTGCAACATAATAACAGCCGTGACGACTATTACTTGTAAGTCGAGTCTATAAACAGGCAACGGCCGGGTCACCGCCTCGGAAGATGTAATCGACAATGTAGGTCAAATCCAGAATATTTGAGGCAGTGCCATCGCCATTTAAGTCTGCTTCCCCGTCACACTCGGACGGGTCACCGCCACGGAAGATAAAATCAACTATGTAAGTGAGGTCCAGAATATTGGAGTTGACGCCATCACCATTTAAGTCGCCGCTGCCGCCAACGCAACAGCCACTGCTAACACCGGGCCAAAAGCCGGAGTTGAGGGTATAGTTTGTGGAGCTGCCGCCGCCTACCGAGGTCTGGCCGGCAGTTCCGCCCAGATTGTAATTGGTAGAAGAGCCAGAGCCGCCGCCGGCAGCAATTACGAACCAGCTGATATTAAAAGCTGCTGCAGCCGATGCGGAGGCAGAAATTTGCGGAGTCGATTGAGGCTGAATCAAAATCTGTTCGGGAATGAGAGTAGAGCTGGTGTTATCTCGAGTAGCAGACTGAGTCTCTTTTTTTGTGTCTTGCTTTGCTGATGCAGCTGAAGTTGTGGTTTGCTTTTGGCTTACAACCTTTTTTGTGTCAACGTCTTCTGAGGTTTTCTTGGCTGCTCCAAAACTGACTGAAGCAAAAAGCAGGAAAACTGAAATAGCGATTGTTACTCTAAAAATGGATGACCGCATATTACCTCCTAGGATTATCCTTAATTTGCTCAATAATGAGCTATTTGTCAATATAATTATGAAACAGAAAGATGAAAGAAAGTTTCAACTAATCTGGCTTCGCAGTAGCGATTTCCTCTCTTTCAAGCATCTGAGCCTGATGCACTTCATATTGGAGCTGTAAGGATTCTTCGAGCGACCATTCTTCTCAGAAAAGACAAGTAATGTCGGCCTATTTAGCAATACTTTTTGGTCATAGGGGCAAAAATATATGCCCCTTGTTCAATTTGTGCTTAGTGCGGACTTTGCACGTCGCTCTATCTTCTTGTCGTACTTGCGATAGAGTTCTTTTTGCTTGGAATCCAGGTTGACCTCACGGCCTTCAATATACATATGTGTGACGTGGTTGGTAAGCTGGTCGAGGATGTCACCCGATGAAACGATCAGTGTTGCTTTTTTACCAATTTCAAGTGAGCCGATTTCTTTTTCAACTCCCAGAATTTCGGCAGTCGACAATGTTAGTGAGCGGAGTGCTTCTTCGTAATCCAGACCAAAGGCCACGGCCTGTCCGGCCATAAAGGGAAGATTACGAGTTCCCCACGATGACCAGGAACCACCGTTCAGACCGATGCAAAACTTGACACCGGCATCTCTCAGCAAAACAGGCAGACGGTATGATAAATCATAATCATCATCCGAGCGCATCGGCATCCGCTGTGTGGAACCAAGCATAACAGGAATGTCATTTTCTTTTAATAGTTCAGCTGTTTTCCAGGCTTCACGCCCCCCCACAATTATTAATCGAAGGTCGTATTTATTGGCAAAATCTACAGCCTGTTCGATCTGTCTTAAGTCGTCGGCATGAATAAAAACCGGCAAGGTTCTGTCGAAAACTGTCAGCATTGCTTCTAAGCGTGAATCAATTTTCAAATTTGGGTCAGCTTTGCGGGCAATGTAATATGATTTGGCGTTGTCAAAATGTTTTTCAATCTTACGGCGGTTTTCTTCGTTTTTCTTTTTTTGCTCTTCAGCTGTCTCATCCATCCACCAGGCAGTTATTATCGAAGATCTGGGCCAGCTGATATGTATACCAATAGTTTGTTTTTCCATGGCATCTTCTTTAGTCCAGCCATCCAGATTAATCAAGCTTGAACGTCCTCGTATAAGTCCGCCACCCGGTACAATCAAGGCGGTAGTAATGCCGTTTGAACGAACGGTAGGGATAATTTCGGAATCAGGATTATAAGCGATATGCGTCTGCACATCGGGATTGTTTCTGCCGCGTTCACTTATATCGTTGGTAGCTCGTACTTGACCGATTTCAATTAGTCCCACTGTGGAATTTGGCGCTATTAGTCCGGGGTAAACCTGATAGCCGGTTATATCAATTACTTTACCGCCGGTTGGCAGGGGCAGGTTCTTGCCTATGGCTGTAATCCTGCCGTTTTCAAAAAGAATGTCAGTATCGGGCATAACACCATCGGAAACGGTGTGGAGGTCGCCTCCTGCCAGGAGAATCGGATTTGTTTGTTTGTCACCCGGGATATAATCGTGAGCAAGCGATTGCCCGACGATAATTAAGCTAAAACAAAGGCAGAGAATTATCTGTAAAGTTGTATCCTTTTTCATTTATTCACCATCTCCCAATAATCAAAATTATCATCGCATTGCCACTGGTAGTCTTCGAAGTTATTGCGTTC
>JADFLZ010000176.1 GCA_022564135.1 Candidatus Zixiibacteriota bacterium | reverse complement strand
GGTCTGATGACCGCCGCTGCCGACCGCCGTGGACCCGGATCTGCCGGTGGACAATAGTTGTTACTAAGCTGCCCGCCTATAAAGTCTCTGAGTCCTCAGAGACTGAGGTTGAGTGGCTGTCGTCGATTTTAAATTTAAACTTAATCTTCCTAATGGCCAAAATAATGGCGCCGGCCCCGGTCATGCTTCCTAACAGATAAAGCAGAATTCCCAGATAAGGAATGGCAAAGATTATTGCCAGAACAATCAGCCCCAGCATAAGTTGAGTTTTACTCAATAGCGCCGGATTTTTCTTAAGTTTCCGTACCAGGAACATTCCGATAAATAATGCCATCAAAATCTTGCCAACGTAAAGCAATATCCCGCCTGAAACCGCACTAAAAGCAGATACCGGAAAGATTATGGTGGAAAATATAAGAACCATGGCGCCGGCAGCAGGTGTATCACCGGATGCCAGGGCGAACCCGACCAAAAATAAGAAGCTGGTTAAAAGCGTAAAAAACGCTGCCAGACAAAACAAGAAGGCAGTAATAAACCCGGTCGCCAGTGAAACTGCAAAATTTTCTTTGAGTTGGGTGTAGGCAACTCTGGCATAATTGCGACCGGGTATCAGGAGAATCAGCCCGAACAAAAATGCAGCCAAAATTTCTGAAAAAATTACAGCAGTATTGCGGAGCTCCTCCGCTTCTAAGTCTGCAGCGCCATTCTCATTTATCCACTCGGTCACACCGGCTATGGTTACTCCAAAACTATCTATCTGTGCTTCAGTAGCTGACTCATAAGTCAGATTACCACGAATAACGGCCGGAGCAGAAATTATAAGCCGCTCTGCTTCGATAAATACATCACCCTCGATATTGCCCATCAGCCGAACTTCTTTTCCTTTTATTTTCAAATCACCGCCAACTGTGCCGTAAATATCAATGTCAACTCCCATAATATGGACGTCACGGCCAATTTCGCCCAGTCCGCTCAGATTGAACTTGGTGCAAACAGCCATTACAGATCTTTCTACACGACCGTTAATCGTGAAGCTGTTTGAAAAAGACCTGAGCGAACCTTTGATAAGCCCGTTGTGAAAAGAATGAATAGCGAACAAATTTCCATTGCCGCTTATCTCTCCGTTGATGGTGACATCGGAAGATATCGAACTAAAATCACCGTCGATAAAACCATCCATCGAAATAGGGTTCTTGCTGAAAGTATAGACGTCATCATCTATGTGGTGCAGCGGAGAAAACTGAATGTCATCTCCTTTTTCTATAACAGAGGCAGTTAATTCGCCACCGAGAAACAGGAAAAAGCAGAACATGGCTGCTGTTACAACTGTTATAATCCTGGTTAAAGCTCTACTCATAAAATTCTAAATTTTCTGACTGTTAATCATTTAGCTATATCTATTTACGAAGCTGTCGGATTATAGTTATACTAGTTACAAATTTCTACCTATTTTTTGAATCTAGCTTACTGTTTAACAGTTTATACAGCCAAGCATTCGCTTTTGATATTCGGCTGGCAGTTAATTGATGGCAGTCCAGGTTTTCCAGTTAGCTCTGAGAGTGACAGTCATAGCAATTTTGCCCTAACCTGTTACCTGACTGATAGATAGGCTTCGGTTTGGTGTAGCCCTCTGGCAGCAGCAGCTGTGATATTGTCAATTTTGGCTTTTTGTGTTGCCGCTCCAATCAATTAAAAAGAGTCTCACCGCCAAAGTTTGACTCCCAGCTTTCAAAATTTTCATAAATCGTTACCAATCAATAAATAAACCCCGTTTTTGGCCGATATACGGGCGTATATAGGTATATTTATGAAGCTCTTTCTTGATAGAAATAGGACACTGCTGCCCAGAATTGACGTCATTTATCTTTTGACGCGCGTCATGGCGTTATCTGGTATTGTCTGGTATACATTTTTCGGCGAAAGTCAAAGTTCAGATCTTAATCTATTTTATTTCATCATCGGTACATTTGTTGTTCATTTGGCCGTCTTTTATCTGGCAGTAAGAGGTAAGTTCGATATCAAATTAGCCTATCTTTCTGCTATCGTATATGACTTGATCCTGATACCAATGATGATTATGCATACCAGCGGTATCAATTCGTCGTTTTATCTTATGTACTATCTTACTATTTCGGTTGCCGCTTACGTTCTTACTTTTTGGTTTGCAACCGGTTTTTCTATCATAGCTACTGCTTCATATCTAATAGCCATTTTTGCAGACTTGGAAAACGTCAATCTTTTTGACCTAACTATGCGATTTGGATTTATCTGGGCCTACTTTCTGGCAATTTCATACGCTTCAGAATATCTGCGCCGAAGTGAAAGAAGGCTCCTGAATCTATTCGACACGCTTAACTTAAGAACCTCTGAACTTGAAAAATCACAGGCGCAACTTGAAGTTATTTATGAAAACTCCCGTATTCTGGCTTCGATTTTGGATTCAGAAAGCGTAGTTCGCGAAGTTATGAAAATTATGGGAGAAATTCTTGGCTATGATTCATATGCAATCGTTTTTAGAGACAGAGAAGGAAAATTCTACTACAGGGCGCGGGCGGTAGACCGCCATATCAGCCTTCACCCCAAACAGTGTGACAGCGAAGGCATCAGCCTTATTAAGAAAGTCATAGAAATGGGAGAACCGGTCAGTATCAAAAACGTAATGACCAGGCAGGACTATACCGTTTTAAACGAGCGCACCCGCTCAATCATGTTAGTGCCCCTTGCTTCTCATGGATTTACTATGGGACTGCTGATTGCAGAGTCAAATGAAGCCAACCACTTCCATGAACGTGACCAGCAGATGCTTTCAATCGTCTCCCGCTCAACAGCTATGGCACTGGAAAACGCAGAGCTGCACAGAAGAACCGAAGAACTGACAATCAACGATGAGCTTACCGATACTTACAACTACCGTTATTTTGTACAGAAACTTCAGGAAGAAAAGCGAAGAGCCTTAAGATACACGCTGCCGCTTTCGCTGATAATGGTTGATATCGACTGGTTTAAAAAGCTCAATGACTCATACGGTCACCAGGTAGGCAACGTTGTACTCAAGCAATTGTCAGCTATAATAAAAAGATGCATAAGAGATGTCGATATATTCTGCCGCTACGGGGGCGAAGAATTTGTGGTGATACTGCCGCAGACGCCCCAGGTTGAAGCTTCCAGTATTGCTGAGAGGATTCGCCAGCAGGTAGAACAGGCTGTACTTTTGGTTGATAACGCCGGAAGATTGAAAATAACTGTATCTATCGGTGTTACCTCATTTCCTGAAAATGGGAAATCACAGGAAGATATCCTGGCAGTTGCAGACCAGGCTTTGTACCGCGCCAAAGGGGGAGGAAGAAATCTTGTTTGTATTATATAGACATGTTTATGAGGGGTTTAATATGAGATATGTTAGATGTGGAGCTGTTTTATGAGTAAATCAAAACTATTTGAAAAGTTTGGTCAATTTTTCATGATCGGCTTTAAGGGAAAAGAACCTTCGCCGGAATTTCTGGAATTTGTCTCTGAAGAAGAAATCGGCGGAATAATTCTCTTTGAAGAAAACTGCGGCAGCTATGATGTTTTAAAAGAGAATATCAGAAAGATTAAAGCAACATACCGGAATATGACTCCCCTGATTGCGATTGACCAGGAAGGCGGCCGGGTCTGTCGCATCAAAGGCATGCCGGCAGAATACCATTCGGCGTCGTATTATACCTCAGGCAAAATGCTTGAGAAGTTTGCCGAAGATTATGCCCATTCCGCTTTGTATATGGAATCTGTGGGTATCAGTCTCAACCTGGCTCCGGTGGCTGACATCTTTTTAGATGAAGATAACGACTGCCTGAGAGACCGCTGTTTTGGCAAGACAGCTGAAGAAGTCTCTGCGTTTGTGGAAAAGTCTGTTGAAGTTGCCCATCGCTCGGGGCTGCTTTGTTGTCTTAAGCATTTCCCCGGTCTTGGTTCGGCTGACACTGATCCCCATCTGGCCGTCCCGGTAGTCTCAATTGATGAACCAACCTGGCTCAGCAGAGAGATGATTCCTTTTATGTCCGGTGTGGAAAAAGGCGTTGATTTTGTCATGACCACTCACATGCTCATGTCTAAAATTGACAATAAAATTGTAACAGAATCTGAGAATGTGATAAGTAAGCTGCTGCGCGAGCAGATTGGTTTTGAGGGTCCGGTTATTAGCGATGCGCTTGATATGAATGGCGCCGCTGCACTGGGAGAGCCTGGAGAAAGAGCCGTAAAGGCTTTCAGGGCCGGTCATGACATTCTACTATTCGGACAGGACTTTGAAGATACGGTAGAAGCCTTTGACTATTTCGTCAGAGCCTGCCGCGATGGAGATATTTCGGAAGAACGGCTTGAATCCGCGCAGCAGCGCATTTCCGGAATTAAGCTAAAACTGGACAGCAACGTGTTACAGTAACATAATGGAGCATGTCGCTGTTGAAACTGTTAAACAAAAAATCGCTAATTGTCCTGGGGCTGAATTCCGGTACCTCGGCCGATGGCATTGACCTGGCGGCCGTAAAAATAGAGAGGTCAAACGGAAAAGTTTCTGCCAGATTTATTAAAGGCAGCGCCAGAAAATTTTCGCCGGAACTCCGCTTAAAAATAATAGCATTGTCAGCATCGCAATCTGTCGTCATAGAAGATATCATAGACACAGACAATCGACTTGGAGAATCTTTCGGCAGAGCTGCCAGGTCGTTTCTGAAATCTTTAGAAAAAGAAAAGATCGAAATCGATCTGATTGCTTCACACGGTCAGACTGTGCGTCATCTTCCCGCTTCCGGGAGCAAAGGAAAAAGCGGAACTCTGCAAATCGGCTCTCTTGAGATGATTTCAAATATAACCGGAAAGCTAACAGTAGGGGATTTCCGTCAGGCCGATATTGCCTTAGGCAACGAAGGCGCCCCTATCACGGTAGCTGCTATGAAGAGACTCTTTGCAGCAAAAAACGAGTCACGGCTGATCTTAAACATTGGCGGTATCTCAAACTTCTTTTATTTTCCAAAATCTAATTCGGGCTTAACAGTCAGAGCCAGAGACTGCGGACCGGGAAATTCTCTCTGCGACCTGCTCAGTCAAAAGCTGTTTAACCAAAAATTTGACCATAACGGAAAAACTGCCATTAGTGGCAGACCTTCTAAGAAAATCCTTACTTTAATTATGGCCGAACCTTTTTTTAAAGGCAGATATGTCTCGACAGGCAAAGAAATGTTTGGCGAGAGCTTAACAGCTAAAATGACAGCTCTGGCCTCAAAATTTTCGGTTTCAGACAGCGATCTGCTGTCTACCGCGGCAGAACTGACGGTTTTGTCAATAGCACATGTTTTGAAACCTATAATTAAAAAAGATAAGAATATTGAGAAATTGTATTTGCCCGGGGGCGGCAGAAGGAACAAATTTTTTGTAAGTAGATTAAAGAAACTTTTGCCGGGAACAAAA
>JADFLZ010000175.1 GCA_022564135.1 Candidatus Zixiibacteriota bacterium | reverse complement strand
CCAGAAAACCAACAGTCTGGGTATCAATAACCAGGTCAGCGGAATCGTACAATTTTTTCCAGTCAAAGCCGTAGTAGCCCTCAACCAAAAACCAGCCAACCCCGCCGAGCTTAAACTCCATGCCGGCCCCGATAATACTTCCTGCAATTGGGGATTGGTAATTATTGGTATAGATTTCAAAGCCAACTAATTCCTTGGGACCAACCTTAAAATCAAACCTCGGCCCCATCAGACCATAGAGATTAAATCCGCTAAGTGGAATTTTCAGCTTAGCCAGAGCCAAAAATGAAAGATAGGAGAGTTTTGTTGAAACGCCGCTGGGATTAGTAACATTACCGGCCCAGCCCAAATAGTCAAACTGCTCCCCTTTTTGCAGGTATCGGATTTCCGTGGTGATTGAAAAAGTGCTGACCAGCGGAAATTCGAAAAAGATGCCTATTTCGGCGCCGGTTTTATCGAGTTTCAAAAGATCATTTAATTGAGAAAAAGTAAATTCCTGCGAAGTTGTGTTAAAACCTAATTTCATTCCAAAACTGACGGCAATACTGCTCTGCGCTAACAGCAGAAAGCACAAGCAGCAAAAAATTAGTAAGGTTTTTTTCATATCGCATAACTCCTTGTATCAAGAGTTGGTATCTGTTGAATCATAGTTTATACGAATAATAGTAGCAATTTATAAAAAGTGACGCTAATCGCTACCCTTCGACCCCGTCCGTCAAGCCGGACTTGGGACTAAAGCAGGCTCAGGGTGACAATTATACTGTGGTGTCAGGCGCCCTCGCCTGACACCATTGCCTGGTTTGGCATGATCCTGAGCGAAGCCGAAGGGTGGGTTCTTGGTGAAACCTTGGCACTTTCACCAAAATCCCCAAAGAATATGATTCCGGCCGCCCGGATTTTTGCCTATATTGAGGTTTATGAGTTATCTCGTATTCGCCCGAAAATACCGGCCTCAGCTGTTTGCAGATCTGGTGGCTCAGGAGCATGTCTCCCGAACCCTGGTCAACAGCATCAAAAACGACCGGGTCGGCTCGGCCTACCTGTTTTGCGGACCCAGAGGCACCGGCAAAACAACAACCGCCCGGATTCTGGCCAAATGCTTAAACTGCGAAAAAGGCCCTACCCCGACTCCCTGCGGCGTGTGCGCTGCCTGCAAAGATATTACTGCCGGCTCATCGCTGGATGTTCTGGAAATCGATGCCGCTTCCAATACCGGCGTTGACGATATCCGAGTCCTGCGGGAAAACGTGCGTTACCTGGCTACCGGCGGACACAAGCGAATTTATATTATCGACGAAGTGCACCGGCTTTCCGGCGCGGCTTTTGATGCGCTCTTAAAAACGCTTGAAGAACCTCCTCCTCATGTTGTCTTTATCTGCGCCACCACCGACCCGCTCAAAGTTCCTGATACGATTTTATCAAGAACTCAGCGCTTTGATTTTAAGCGAATTTCCCCGACAGATATTTCGAATCATCTCAAAAAAATAGCCGGCTTAGAAAAAATCGAAATAGATGAAGAAGCCCTGCGTATTCTAGCCCGAAAAGCCGACGGCTCTATTCGTGACGCTCTCTCGCTACTTGACCAGATAACTGCATTTGCCGGTGACAAGATCAGAGCAGCTGATATTGTCGATGCTCTGGGACTGGTTGACAAGGCTTTGCTGTTCGATTTTACTAATGCCATCGCCTCCCATGACAGCAGAGAAGCACTTAAGATAATCGGACGGGTGGTTGAGGCCGGCACCGATGTTTTAGATTTTACCAGCGAACTTATGGAGCATTTCCGGATTCTGATGATTCTTACAGCCGACCAAAGCGCTGCCGACGAACTTGGCTTTACAATCGAAGAAACTACTCAATACAAAGAACAGGCTGGTTGTTTTTCATTGGGAGATGTTATCCGTCTGATAAAAATGGCCGGCGATCTGAACGCTGATATTAAATTCGGACTAAACGAACGAATGGCGCTCGAAGTTACAGCTGTCCGCATGGCCGAGATGGAAAATACTGTAAAATTTGAAGAAGTTTTGGAGCAGCTGAGAAAAATAGAACCGCAGGTTTCCGACAATCTGTTTGGTCAGGCCGAAAAAAAAAACAGTAGCGACCTGAACAAACCAATCAGCCGGCTGTCATTAATAAAAAGCCCGGAAACAAGAACAGAGCCTGCCTCACCATCCCCAAAAAGCTTTAACCGCACCGTCAACCTGCCTATGGTCCAGAAAGACTGGAGCGAATACTTAAATCATCTGCGCTCCAAAAGCGCCATGCTTTCGTCGCAGATTCGGATGGGCAGTATAAGGGACGTAAAAGAGAATATTATTACTATTGCCTTTGCAAAATCGGCGGCACATTCCAGAGAAATTATTGAAAGGCCGGATAATTTTAGATTGATTACCGAAGATTTGAGAACTTTCTTTGATAGCAACGTCAGTTTGAAACTGGAAATTGATGACCGACTGGGCGCTGCGCCGGCTGCTATGCCGGAAAAAAAGAAAGGCATATCCCGGGAAGAAGTTGAAAAACTGGTCAGTAATTCGCCCAGATTAAAAAAGCTGCTTGAAGATGTAGATGGCGAGATTATTGGCGTTAAGAAATTAGATTAAAATTTTCCGATAATGATAAAAGGAGAATAAAGATGAACAAAGGAAATATAGGACAGATGCTCAAACAGATGCAGCAGCTGCAGTCAAAAATGCAGGAAGTTCAGACCGAACTTGAGAGCAGCAAAGTTGAAGGCTCATCGGGCGGAGGCATGGTCAAAGTAGTTGCCAACGGCAAAAACGAAATCGTGTCGGTTGTGATTGACCCCGAAGTTGTTGATAAAGATGACGTCGAAATGCTTCAGGATTTGATAGTTGCCGCGGTCAATCAGGCTCGTGAAAAAGTTCAGGAGATGCAGTCTGAAAAAATGTCCGGTCTGACGGGCGGTATGAATATTCCGGGACTTAATCTGCCTTTCTAAGTACAAACTATGTTTAAGTCAGCAGCATCAGTAGAACGTTTAGCCAATCAGCTGGCCCGCCTGCCGGGTATCGGACGCAAGTCTGCCTCGCGTCTGACATTTCATATTTTGAAAATGTCAAAAGACGAAGCCAATGATATCGCTGAAGCGATTAGAGAGGTCAAAGAGAAAGTCGGCTTCTGCACCACCTGTTACAATATTTCTGAATCCGACCCCTGTTTTATCTGCTGTGACAACAGGCGTAATAAAGAAATAATCTGCGTGGTCGAAGATTCTTCGGATGCCGCTGCCATGGACAGAGCCGAGGGATTTAACGGCATGTTCCATGTTCTGGGCGGCTGTCTTTCGCCACTGGATGGAATCGGACCGGACGATTTAAAAATAAAAGAGCTGCTGACCAGACTTAAAGACGATATAAAAGAAGTTATAATCGCTACCAATCCAAATGTCGAAGGTGAGGCGACCGCTGTCTATCTCTCAAAACTTATCAAGCCGCTGAGTATCAAAGTTACCCGTATTGCCAGAGGCCTGCCGGTCGGCTCGGACCTTGAGTATGCCGACTCTGCCACTCTCTCAAGAGCGCTCGAGGGTCGTCAGGAGTTTTAAGCGGTAGCCTAAAGTATGACTGCGACCGGCTCCAACAGAAGCGAACTGATTGTAGTATTTTTAATTGCTCTGCTTTTTATCTCAGCCAGAATATTCGGAAGCGGTTTTTTCGGCGACAGCTGGTCTCTTGAGCAGTGGAGATTCCTGCCGATATGGTACAGCCTGGGCTGGCTGGTTTTTTTTGTAACTGCCACAACGCTCGTGTATTTAAAAAGCGATCAGATCGCTTCATTTTTTAATTCCCGTTTAAAAATCATCTCAGGCCTGCTGTCTATTATTTTAATAATTGTCTTAATGCAGTTTGATTCGGTGGTTCATGCCGGCGGCAATCTGACTATTGCTCAATTTTCTCAGAGTGCACACGTCATTCACAGATGGTATGAATTCGGCAGCTCGATTATAATTCTTCAACTTTATAATCTCTATGAATTCCTGGGAATGCAGGCCAACGAAGCCAGCCTGTACGCATTGAAGACTTTCTTATTTATAACAGTAATCGTTTCCATGGCTGGCAGTCTGCTTTTAACGGCTGAGCTTTCAAGCAGAGCTACTCACCGCTTCTGGTATTTCTTAATTATATTTTTTGGTCCGCAGTCGCTGGCGTTTTTCGGGCTGATAGGCAGCGAACTTATAGTAATACCGGCAACAATCTGGTTCGGATTGTTTGCGGTCAGGACGTTCCGGCAAAGAAGTATAACGTCACTTGTTACTGTCTGGATAATTCTTATTGTCAGCGTTCTACTTCATTATTCGGCAGCCGTACTGTTCCCGGCGGCTGTCTATGTAACCTTGAGACATTTCTTGCGACCAAGCAAATTTGCAAAGCTGTCTCTGCTCTTATCGCTGCTGGCGACTTTCATGCTGCTGTTTTTTTATTACCTGTATGCCAGCTTTGATTATGAGCTTTCTTTCAAACTTCTCGGTTTTAAAGGCACCAATCCTTTTCTTTCTTACGGTCTGTTTTCACAAAGACATCTTGGCGATATGATGCAGATGTTGTTTTTATTTTTCCCGCAAATCCTGCTGCTGATATATTTAGGACTGAAAGCTAAAAGAGAAGGTAACAATGCTTTTGCCTTTGCTTTTTTCGGCGTAATTTTTCTGAGCGGTTTGATATTCGTGTTTATAGCCAACCCCTCAAATTCCGTATTAATGGAGCTGCCGGCATTTGCTGTATATTTTATGGCCGGCTCAATCTGGGCCTGCACAGCTCTTAAGACATCTGATGAAAAGCAGACCAACCCCACCCGGCTCCTGGCCTTAGGGGCTGTCTTGTCGATAGCTTTCTTGTTTTCATATTTGCCTGTCTATTCTAAGATTACTTTATCAGACAAATTCAGCTCCAGCTATTTTGATAAATTCCCCGCCTATTACACCAAGACAGGTCTGGCCTTCAGGGACGCTTACTTTCTAAAGAAAGACTTAGATAATGCCAATAAGTGGGATATTGGCATGCGTATAAAATCAGCAGATTACTTAGCTTTCAGCGGTGCCAATAATCTGGTAGAAAAAGGAGAGTTCACACCCGCCCTGGAAGAACTATTCCGCCTGAAGATTAAGTATCCCACTTGGACTGAGCCAAGAATTTTAATTTCGGCGATATTGCAGCGACTGGGACAGTATAAGGAAGCCAAGGCGGAGATCGATACCCTGCTGATGCTTGAACCTTATAATAAAAAACACTTTCATGCTCTCTTTAATTATTTTTACAATCAGCGTAGTTATCTGCAGGCGCTTGAGACCGCCGATAACTCCCTGAAGATATTTCCTGATGACAAGAAATTGCTGGTCGACAAAATGACCGCCTTATTCTATACCAGAGACGACGCCGTCGCTGACTCATTAGCCAGGGAAATTATCAGAATTGACTCACTGCTGCCCTACCCTTACATGTTCAGGGG
>JADFLZ010000174.1 GCA_022564135.1 Candidatus Zixiibacteriota bacterium | reverse complement strand
TATTTATTTTAACTGTCAGAGCCATGCGCTCTTCTACTTTATAGTCCCCTTTGATAATTCGGTCAAGGCAGGGAATCATCGATAGCGGCGTAATCTGTGTCAGAAACCCCAGCGAGCCGACATTGACGCCCAGCAGTTTGGTTTTTCTATCTCCCACTATCCGGGCAGAATGAATCAGAGTGCCATCGCCGCCCATTGAAACCAGCACATCACACTTTTCCGGGAGTTCTTCATATGTGCAGTAAGATTGACCGGCCGCGATTTCTTTCAGGCCGTCCCATAGGAAAATCTCTGTTTTGGACTGCTCAGACCAGTCAAGAAAATCAGTGACAGCCTGCTTAGTGCCATCCCGCTGTAAGTTGGCTACCAGCCCAAAGCGCATAACTATTCGCTATCCCTCTTTGGAGGTATAAAAGCTGCGGGATGCCTCTGCCCCGGCGACTTTTTGCTTTAGTTCCGGTGACCTGCGAAATCGGAGTTTTTGGAACAGACCTTGAGATTTCTTGCCGGATTCACTGGCTCCACCAGCTTCAATGGCAGCGCCCATAGTCTGAGCTAAGCCATTGGCATCAAGGCCAACTTCATCAAGTAATTCTGCGCGACTCCCGTGGGTAACATAGCGGTCAGACAGACCGATGTTTTTGAAAGTGCCGTTCCAGCCTGAGCGCAGCAGGTAACTTCCGACAGCTTCCCCGAATCCTCCTCGAAGCTGGGCTTCTTCTATCGTAAAAATAGTCCGGGAATTATCACGGACTCTATCAAGCATCTTGTAATCTAACGGCTTAATAAAGCGGGCATTGACCACTGCCACATTATGGCCTTGTTCAGAGAGAATATCGACAGCTCTTAAAGCTTCAGTTACCATTGTGCCGCAAGCCAGAACAGTAATATCACTTGACGGAGTAAGCGTTTCCCAGGTGCCCCATTCAATTTGCTTGATATCGGTGGTCATTTCAGTCGGAACGCTGTCTCTGGGATATCTTATAGCAACTGATGTTTCGAGCTTATTATCAACAGTCCAGTGGAGCATTGACCTGAGTTCATTGCCGTCTTTGGGAACGGCGAAAGTTATATTTGGTATTACCGAAAGATAGGCGATATCAAAAACGCCATGGTGGGTGGGGCCGTCATTGCCGACCAGTCCGGCTCTGTCCATGCAGATAACAACTTTCTGGCCTTGAAGAGTAATATCATGAATAAGAGGATCATAGGCTCTTTGCAGGAATGTCGAATATATGGTAAGGTAAGGTTTTTGGCCGTCGCTGGCGAGTCCGGCCGCGAAGCAACCGGCATGGCATTCGGCGATGCCGACATCGAAAAACCGCTCAGGAAACTCTTTGGCAAAACCTACTAAGCCTGTTCCCGCTGGCATAGCGGCGGTGATTGCCACAACTTTTTCATCTTTGTGCCCTAACTCTATCATAGTACTGCCGAAAACTTTGGTATAGCCCGGCCGGCCGGATTTTGAGGCTGCTTTACCGGTAATTTTATCAAACTTGCCTATCCCGTGGAATGAGTGAGCGTCCCCCTCGGCAGGAGCAAAACCTTTGCCTTTGACAGTAGCAATATGCAGCATTACCGGACCTCGCAGGTTTTTAAGCTGCTCCAGAGTTTTTATCAAAGTCGGCAGATCGTGACCGTCTATCGGCCCAAAATAATTAAAGCCGAGTTTCTGAAATAACATTCCGGGCACTAAAAAGCCCTTGATAGAATCTTCTATATTAGAAATAGCTTTACGGATTTTGTCACGGCGCTTGAATTTGCCGGTCAGCTCCCAGATTTCATCGCGGAGTTTGTTAAATCTTTCGTCTGAAGTAATATTCGTCAGATATTTCGAAATAGCGCCGACGTTTTTGGAAATCGACCAGGTATTATCGTTGAGAATCACCAGCAGATTTTTCTTCAGGCTGCCGGCATTATTAAGTCCCTCAAAAGCCAAGCCGCCTGTCATGGCCCCATCGCCGATTACAGCTATTACGCTGTGGTCCTGACCAGCCATATCTCTGGATACTGCAAAGCCGAGTGCCGCTGAAATCGAGGTCGAAGCATGGGCCGCGCCATAGGGGTCGTATTCAGATTCTGTCTGCCGCGCATATCCGGCCAGACCATGGTACTGACGCAGGGTTCTTATTCTGTCGCGTCTGCCGGTAATCATTTTATGGGTGTAAGTCTGGTGGCTGACATCCCAGATTATTTTATCAGTCGGAGCCTCAAAGACATAGTGCAGAGCCAAAGTAAGCTCGACCGCCCCAAGATTCGAAGCTAAGTGACCGCCGGTTTCACACAAGGCCGAAAGCAATTCCTGTCTGATTTCGGTAGCCAGTTCGCCTAATTCTGCAATTGACAGCTTTTTCAGATCAAGCGGAGAGTCGATTTTGGATAAATATTTCATCTGAGCCTCTTCCATAAGTTTCAGCTTTCCCTCTGGCCTATAAACAGCGCGATATGTTTAAGCATATTATCATCGTAATCATCTAACAATTCAATCGCTTCGTCAATTAAAAGGTCAGCATCTTTTTTGGCCTGCTTGAGGCCGACAACTCCCGGATAGGTGGCTTTTCCTTTGATATTATCAGCCCCCACTTTTTTCCCCAGCAGTTCCTGGCTGCCTTCGACGTCAAGAATGTCATCTATTATTTGAAAAGCAAGGCCGATTTTTTCGCCATATTGAGATAGTGCTTCAAAAGTCGACCTTTCAGCGCCGGCTAAAATCGCACCGACCCGCACCGAACAGCGAATCAGGCTGCCGGTCTTGCAGCTGTGAATTTTGATTATTTCAGCTTTACTGACTTCACGCCCTTCGGCCTCAACATCGGCTATCTGCCCGCCTATCATACCCATGGTGCCGATAGCCTGCGCTAATTCTCTGACGATTTCTGTGTGTCCGGAGCGGGCCATCAGGTCAAAAGCTATATCGTGCAGGGCATCCCCGGCCAGGACAGCAGTGGCGACTCCGAATTTCTTGTGGCAGGTTGGCTGACCGCGGCGCAGGTCATCATCATCCATGCAGGGTAAATCATCGTGGATAAGCGAATAAGTGTGAATCATTTCAAGCCCGGCCATGACATAGCCAATCGAGCTGTCTGTCTCAGAACTGTCTGGCCGGCACTGTTCGTATGTTGCCAGAGCCAGTATCGGCCTGATTCTTTTGCCGCCGGCCATGACCGAATAGCGCATAGCGGCGTGCAGCGTTTTGGGTTCTTCAGAAGCCGCAGGAATATACTGGCTGAGCAATTCGTCGACTAACTTACGCTTTTCGCCTAAGTAATCTTTAATATTAACCAGTTCAGTCGATTTCACTGTCGTCCCCGGAAGATTCAAAATTTTGTTCAACCAGCGCGCCGCCTTTTTCTTTTATGATCTTTATCTTTTTTTCTGCTTCGGCCAGTTTGCTGTTACAATATTTGGCAATCTCGAGACCTTCGGTATAAAGGTCTATGGATACTTCCAGCGTAGTGTCGCCAGACTCCATTGATTCGGTAATCTCTTCGAGTCTTTCCAAAGCAGTCTCAAAATCTTTATACTTCTTTTTGGGCGGCATGTTGCTAATTCCTGTTAATTTTTTCTATATTTGAAATTATCAGTCCGTCTTTCAGTCTGGTCTGCAGGCTGTCTCCGGCTTTGACATCTTTGACTGACTTAATCACCATTTTTGAGGGTAATAACGAACTTACCGAATACCCCCTGGCCAGAACTTTCAATGGCGACAAAGCCTCCAGCCTTGAAAGCCCCAAAGATAGGCGGTTTTTGAACATTTCAAACTGATTTTTCCCTGAACTGTTTAAGAGCCTGAGCATGCTGTCGATATTCTGCTGTCGTTCATAAATAAGTTCAAGCGGGCGGGACAATACCGGACGGCTGAGCAGCGCCGACAGAAAATCTCTGGCCGAGCCGACCTGTCTTTCCAGATAAGTTGTCTGCTGTGCGATGTTTCCCTGAATCTGGGAGATGAATTCTTCTTTTGACCAGACCGCCAGTTCTGCCGCGGCAGATGGAGTAGGCGCCCGCAGGTCGGCGACTAAATCCGAAAGAGTGACATCTATTTCATGGCCGACTGCTGATATCAGTGGAATCTTTGAATCGAATATCGCCCTGACAACTATTTCACTGTTAAAACACCAGAGGTCCTCAAGCGAACCGCCGCCGCGACCGGTGATTATCAAATCGACATTGTTCTGTTCGTTAAAGTATTTTATGCCCTCAGCTATTGTCTCCTCGGCCCCGTCTCCCTGCACAGCTGTCGGATATATAACTAATTCGACGGCCGGATTTCTGCGGCTGGAAATTTGAATTATATCGCGGATAACGGCGCCGGTTGGCGAAGTTACAATGCCGATGCGGCTGGCGTATTCGGGTATTGGCTGTTTGTGCTCTTCGTCGAATAAGCCCTCAGCCGAAAGTTTTTCATACAGCTGTCTATATGCTAATTCGAGCGGGCCGACTCCTACCGGCACAAGTTTGCGGCAAATTAACTGGTACTCCCCCCGTTTTTCATATAACGAAATATCGCCGAATGCCAGCACCTGCTGGCCGTCTTTTGGTTCAAACTGCAGCTGCTGCCCGAACGGCCGCCACATGGCCACGCGCAATACTGCTTTGTCATCTTTGAGGCTGAAATAACGATGCCCCGATGAGCCGTGATGATGAAAGTTTGAGATTTCACCTTCGATACAGAGCCCGGAAAAAGAACCCTCAAGGGTATTCTTGATCATCTTAGTAAGGGCTGAGACAGTGATTGATTGCGGCTGTTCTTGCATAAATGTCAATAAATGAAATTACGAGGGTGAAGCAACTAATAGATTTGGGATGTGATTATGGGGCAGACGAGGGCGTCTGCCGCCCACTAAACCCTTCGACAAACTCAGGGTGACTGTCGCAGGGGGGTACTTTATTTATAGGCACTCTTGTGCTGTCATTCCCTCCGCTCCCTGTCATTCCCGAGTGCCGTTGTCGGGAATCCATCTTGCCGTCATTCCGGACTTGTTCCGGAATCCAGCCGGTGATACGAGCACTTGGTTCAGGATGGGGCAGACGAGGGCGTCTGCCGCCCACTAAAACCTGAAAAAGAACCCTCAAGGGTGGTCTTGATCAGTTTAGTAAGGGCTGAGACAGTGAGTGTTTGCGGCTGTTCTTGCATAAGTGGCAATAAATGTAATTAAGGGGGGGAAGCAACTAATAGATTTGATGATTCACGTTACAGAAAATCATATCTTTGTTTTCAAGTCTTCCAGAAACTCATTTATCGATTGTTCCATTGTTGCATCATCAACTAACTTCTTTGCTTTTACAAAGTTTTCCTTGGATTCTTTATACCTGTAAAGGTGCCATAATGACGCACCCCTGATAAAGTGGATGTCACACAATCCGGATTTATCAAACTCATTCAAATCAATTTTGTCCAAGAACTCAAGTGCTCTCAGATAATCTCGACTACCATGAAACGTATTTGCGATTTCATAGTTTGTGGTAGACCAATCTAAAGGTGTGGCATCTTCATCAGTTT
>JADFLZ010000173.1 GCA_022564135.1 Candidatus Zixiibacteriota bacterium | reverse complement strand
TTCAGACCTGTCTCAAAACCTACGGCACTTGAACTTTTTAGCAAATTCACATTGCCGCCGACACCGTCGCCTACTTTGAAAGCTCCCTGACGGCCATAACCGAGTTCGACCACCACAGAATTTTTAGCCTGTCCGGGCTGAATCCAAACCGGCAGCTCCAGTGAACGGCCGTTAATTTCAAGCTTGACGACGTCGCTGTTTTTAACACCTAAAGATTTGGCGTCGGCATTGCTCATATATGCCACGTTATCCCAGGTCAATTTTGAAATGGGATGGGCCAGTTCCTGAAGCCAGCCGTTGGTGGCATAGCGGCCGTCGTACAGACTCGGTGAAGACTGAAAAATAATTTCCATGCCGCTATCGCCTGAAGAATTTATCAGCGGATTATTATTTAAAAACTTCGAGATGACTGAATTTTTAACTGAGGGGCTTTGTAATTTGTAAGTGCTTTTTACCTGTAGACCATCATGCAGGATTTTTCGCCAGCGCGACTCAAAGTTTCCGCCGCTATTATTGTTCTTCCAGGTCTGGCGAACCAGATCATAGCCCTTGCTGAATTTGCCTTCAGCTAAGAGTCCCATCATTTCCGATTCACTTACTGACTTAAAAAGCGGACGAATCAAAGGCTGTGTTAATCCCGCAGTACCGTCATAGGAACGACAGTCTCCCCAGCTTTCTAAGAAGTGCGCTTTAGGCACATGCCAGGTAGTAAGCTGTCCGGTTTCATCGACGTAATCATTAAAATGAATGGTGGTTTTAACTTTGGCCATGGCAGCTGCAAAACCGAGTTCTGCCGGAGCATCGTAAACAGGGTTGGAAGCAAACATTATCAAAGTTGAAACAGAACCGCTGTTCATATCGGCCACCAGGCTTCGCAGGCCGGCGCTGTCAGAAGAGCTGGTATCGGAAACTTCTGCATACTCAACAGTTTTTCCGATATTGCCCAAGGCATCATTGATGGCCGCTACCAGCGCATGTACCGCCGCCGGCTGTCTTCTGCCGGCTATAACCAGACTGGCGCCTCTGGCTCCAGCCAGATCGCGCGCTAATTCATTGACCCACTTAAATTTTTTGTCCGAAACTAATTGAGCGGAAGTACCGGCTACGTTTATGCCCAGATTATTCAGGGCGTTGGCCAGATTAAGCGCGAAGGCACCAATATCGCCTGAGCTAACAGCCTGACGATGGTCGGCGTTGGCGCCGGTTGTGGAATAGCCGCTTTCTACCATATAGAGGCGGTTCATTTCATCTTTTTCAGTTTCGACATTTCGGGCTGTTGCAAAGCCTCTGGCATTGTTAATACTGTCACTCTCGGTCAAAAGAAAATCAGAGTCGAGCGACAAGACAACTCTGGCTTTGTCGAATGAATAATTCGGACGATAGCTTTTACCAAAGGCGGCTTTGGTACCGCTGTAAATATTTTCATCAGAGACTGCTTCGTAAGTCACCCAGCTGGCCTTCGGGAAATTTTTATCAAATGATTTTTTCAGACGAGCTAATGTCGGCGATGAAAACATGCCGCTTAAGACGGCTAAACCGGCGCCTTTATTCTCTTTGAATTTTTCAAAAACGCTAATCCAGTTAAGTACGAAATCATTCCAGCTCTTTTCCTGCTCCCCTTTGAGGACTTTTTTGGAACGGTCGGGGTCAAACAGGCTGAGCGTCTGGGCTTGAATTATAGCACTTGAGGCGCCCAAAGTAGAAGAGTGAAGTTTATTGCCTTCAATTTTTGTCGGCCTCCCTTCGTGGCTTTCAACTACCAGCCCGAAAGCATGGTCGGAAAACGGCATCGAAGTAGCGTAATAAAGCGGCACACCGGGGACAACTTCTTCTGGTCGTTCTACATAAGGCACGATTTTTTCTTCGGGACGGCGGCAGCTGGCCAGACCGGCCATGGCCAATGAGGCGCCCATCAGGGTCAAAAACTTTCTGCGGGACCAGCCGTTGTCAAATTCTGAAGCGCCCAGAGGAAATTCCCGCTTTAGGAAAGTGTTGAATTCGGGTGTATCGGCCAGCTGGTCAAGGCTGCGCCAGTAATCTTTCCCTATTATTTTCATTTCGCCGTTTTTCTTTTTCATCTATGACATCCCGAACAATCTTTCGGAGGATTAATATTCTTGCTTGCCCTAAGTAACTTGCCAACTTCGGCCTGATTTGCGGGCGCTACCCAGTCCATATTGGTAACTTCGGAGACCGGCCGGAGATTTGGTTCCGGATCGCGGTGGCAGTCCAGACACCAGCCCATGCTAAGTTTTTCTTTTTGCTCAACTACTTCCATCTGAGCAACATTGCCGTGACAGGAGATACAACCGACTCCGGCGTTTATATGAACGCTGTGATTAAAATATGCAAAATCCGGAAGGTCGTGTACCCGGGTCCATTGCATAGATTTTTTGTCTTTCCAGCTGTCACGTATCAACTGCAGCTTTTCGGAGTCTTGCTTAACTAACGTATGACAGTTCATGCAGGTTGCTGTCGGAGGAACGTTGGCGGCAGCAGCAAATTCAACAGTAGTGTGACAGTAGCGGCAGTCGATGCCCAAATCTCCGGCATGAAGTTTATGACTGTAGGCAACTGGCTGAACCGGACGGTAGCCAACATCAGTATAAGAGGGCGAGGCATAGAACCAAAAAAACCAGGTGCCCCCTGATATTAATAGTACGGCCACTAATGCAGTGCCAGGACCAAGGTAATTGGTCCATTTAGGAAAAATTTGGGCCAAACGTTACTTTCTACTCGAAAAAAGATTGTTCAAACATTCACAAGCACATTTCCAAAAAAAGCGCAAGTCAGCTCTCCTACCTGAAAACCGTCTTCGCTTTGAAGTGGCGAATAAAGCACCTCCGGATATTCATGTCAAGATTAAATGGCATAAAGATTTCCGAGAGTTTATTCACCAATAAAAATTCCACAATTCATATTAAAGCATCAACCATAATCGCGCTGAACATACCAAACAAATACAGTAAAGATTGCCCGAACAACTGGCGGGCCAGCTTATCTGTCTTGCCTATATATAATTGAAACGCTCTTCTCGTAAAAAGAGCTCCCAATATTATAGCAGCTGCCCCATATATCCAGCCGGCCCCGAAAAACAGCAGCCCCAGACTGGAAATAACCAATATTATTGTATAAACAAGAATCTGCAGACGGGTGGAATCTCCCCCCTTTACAATCGGCATCATCGGCAGCCCGACAAGCTTGTAATCTTTCTTGCTAAACAGCGCCAAAGCCCAAAAATGTGGTGGTGTCCACAGAAAAATTATCAAAAACAACAGCCAGGGAATAACGCTCATCGAGTTAGTGGCTGCAGTCCAGGCGCCAATCGGTGCCATGGCCCCGGCTATGCCGCCGATTACAATATTTTGGGCAGTGTTTGGCTTGAGCCACAGGGTGTAAAAGAGGCTGTAAAAGAGTATCGTGCCCAATGACAAGAGCGCGGTCAGCCAGTTAAAGAAATAAGCAAAAAGAATTACGCCGCCAATTCCGATTGAAACTGAAAAGATTAGCGCCTTAGCTGGGCTCAAACGTCCCGATGGCAGCGGCCGGCGGTTTTTTGTTCGCTCCATTTTGGCATCAAGATCCCGCTCTAAGTACTGATTAAGGGCGTTAGCACAGCCACCTGTCATATATAGCCCGACTATGACTAAAAGGAATTTCAGAGGCTCTGCTAAAAATGAGCCTTCGACTACCAGGGCTGCCGAACCGGTAAAAACTACCAGCAGCATTATAGTCGGCTTGGTGAGCTGAATATAGTTGTTAATCGACGCTAGCAAAAATGGCCACCATATTATATTATCAGTTTACCATCAATAAAGATATTAACATCTTTGTATCGAGCTTGTTCCATAATTCACAAGTTCTCGGCCATATATAGCCAAATTGAAAATAATATTCAAGCCTTAATTGGCTTACAATGCGATGTTTTTCAAATTCGAAGAATTATTCAGCTTTTATGAAAAAACGGTCTTGAACCGGTAATACTGTTTTGGACAATTACTCTTGCCATTTACATCGGTTCTTATAATTTTAGCAGATGACCTCTAAGAGCAGCCCTGTCTCATTATTTCCATCCGTCCAAATAGACGCGACTTATGTCATAATTATAGCATTGGGGCTTTTACCAATGATACTGCTGGCTTTGATGGGTAAGCCGATGTTCGCCTTAGCCATACCACTGGCAGTTATTGTCGCATTCTTGCTGCTTAATCCTCGTTTGACCTTCTGGCTGCTGTTAATTTCTTTATTCGTATATGCGCCGCAACGAATTGGTGCGACATTTGCCGTCCATCCTTTTGATTTAGTAATGGGCTTGTTATATGCCGGTATTGTGCTGGAGTATTTGCTTAAATTCAAACAGGGCTTGAAATTCAGCCCATTTGATGCCCCTTTCATAATTTTGCTTTTAGCTACTGTCATATCTATGGTCTTCGCCTATAACATCTCCTATGCGATAGTCCCCTGTATCAGAATATTCGTTATCTACCTGGCTTTCCGAGCAGTTTATAGCTACGGGCAAATAATTGGTGTCAGAAAGATAATAAATGTTTACCTCTGGCTGGTAGCCTTAAACGGGGCATTTAATATCACTCTCTTTATCTGGCAGGGCGGACAGGAACGGGTTTTTGGTCCTGCTTATTTAGGCTATGAAACATTTTCAATGACGGCGCTGCCGATGGCCGCCGCCTTTATGTTATGGGCACAGTCGACTAAGCAGCGAATTTTATACGGCAGCCTGGCAATCATGATTGGTCTTGGCATTGTGGCTACTCAAGCGCGCGGACCAATGCTGGCGGTGGCGATTGCTGTGCCACTGCTGATTTTCTTTGCGGCCCGTAAATCCAAAAGAGAATCAAACAGAAGCAGAGGCCACCTGCTTAAACTGATCTTTATACCGGCAGTTGCCTTGATAGCTCTGGTTTTCCTCTTGAAAGACTCCCTTTTTGCTGGTCTCTTTAGTCGATATGAAGAGATGCTGGTCTCGCTGACCAACCCCAAAGGAACAATTGCACTTCGTCTAATTCTCTGGGAAACCGCTATTCGCACTTTCCTCGATAACCCTATTACCGGCATTGGTATCGGAAATTTCCGGCTGGTCCATCATATCTATCCCGACTTGAAGTTGATGCCACTGCACTGGTGGATATTCGGCATGTCGGCGCACAATGTTCTGCTTCATTATCTGGCCGAAACCGGGATTGTTGGTTTTTTAGCGCTGGTCACGCTCTCGTGGAAAGGACTCAGGCACAGCTATAGAGGCTTTATGCAGAAACTGTCAGATCCCGACAATCAGGCTGCCGCTGCCTTATTTATTGCTATGGTAGTTTTTTGCGTAACTATTTTATTCATGCGCGCCTGGACCTGGGGACAGGGCGGCTATGTCATGGCGCTTCTTTTCGGACTCTTAGCCGCCTCAAGAGAAACAAGAGAGATTAAACAGCTGCAGTAAACACCCAAGCGGGCAGATTTTTCGACTTCGCTCAGGACAGCGTGGGGACACGCCGCAGGCGGCCGCCCACTTAACGATTTGACTCATGGAGTCAAGCGGCAGATGAAGGCGCC
>JADFLZ010000172.1 GCA_022564135.1 Candidatus Zixiibacteriota bacterium | reverse complement strand
TGCAGTCCGGAAGTTACAATGTTACGTTCTATGCCACTGATGACAGTACAGCAGTTGACTCTGAAGTAGTTACGATTACAGTTATTGATGGTGGTAATCAGCTGCCGATACTTGCAACCATTGGCGCACAGTCAACAACCGAGAATGTTCTGTTAAGTTTCGGGGTTACAGCTACAGATATAGAGAGCATTCCGACTTTAACCACCTCAACTTTACCTATAGGTGCAGTCTTTACGGACAATGGCAACGGCACCGGTTCATTTGACTGGACCCCGACATTTCTACAATCAGGCAGTTATAACGTAACATTTTATGCTACCGACGACAGTACAGCAGTAGACTCTGAAGTGGTCACGATTACAGTTAACGATTTCAATCAGCCACCGGTACTTGCGGCTATTGGCTCCAAATCGGTCGATGAAAATGTAAGTCTGAATTTTGGAATCTCGGCTACCGATGCAGACGCAACGACTCCTACACTGAGTACTTCAACTTTGCCGACTGGCGCTACTTTTGTAGACAATCTCAACGGAACCGGCACGTTTGACTGGTCGCCCGATTTCACTCAGGCCGGCATCTATAATGTAACATTCTACGCCACAGATGGAATAGCTACTGATTCAGAGATTGTTGCAATAACTGTGAATGATGTCAATCAGGCTCCGGTGCTCAATCCAATAGGACCGAAAAGTGTCAATGAAGCGGTGAATCTCAACTTTACAGTTACCGCCACGGACGGAGATGGCACGACGCCTTCCTTGAGTACATCGGGTCTCCCTTCAGGTGCTACTTTCGTGGATAACGGAAATGGTACCGGGACATTTGACTGGACACCGGATTTTACTCAGTCAGCAGTTTACAATGTCACTTTTGTTGCCTCTGATGGTGTACTGAACGATTTCGAAGATGTCCAGATAACAGTCAACGAAGCCGGTAATCAAGTACCTGTTCTTGACCCTATAGGGGCTCAGATAGTTGATGAAGGAATTAATTTGAGTTTTGGTGTGTCTGCAAATGACGCGGATGGCACGATTCCTACCCTGACCACCTCGACACTTCCCACCGGCGCAACGTTTGTTGACAATGCAAATGGAACGGGCAGTTTCGACTGGACGCCTGATTTCACTCAGTCGGGAGCATATAACGTTACTTTTTATGCTTCAGACGGTATCGCTACCGATTCCGAAGTTGTCTCGATCACTGTCAACAATATCAACCAACCACCGGTATTGGCAACGATCGGCGCTAAGTCGGTTGCAGAACTGTCGAATCTCAACTTTGGCGTAACTTCAACTGATCCTGACGGGACCACGCCCAGCCTGACTACATCCGCCCTTCCCACGGGAGCCACGTTTACCGATAACCTCAATGGCACCGGAACGTTTGACTGGACCCCGGGGTTAGGGGATGCAGGGAATTATAGTGTGACTTTCTTCGCCGGAGACGGCGCACTTCAGGATAGCGAGGTTGTAGCAATTGCGGTTACAACAAGCGGAGGCGCTTCCGAGCCTTTGTTTGTCAATAGCTCTGTTTCCTCCTTGACGATCACATCTGAAATCAACAGCCATGGATCAGCGGACGGACTTGAAGCGTCGATCACAAGTAATCGAATGGCGAATGATGGCCATACCTGGACGTTCGATTTTGAAAACACTCTCAACAGCGGGGCAGCGCTACTGGGCGCAGAAATTTATCTGACTCACCGTCAGACTGGTTTCAGTAATGACAGCTTAGTCTTTGAGTATTTCGACGGCACCAGTTTTGTAGAATTTGAATCCTTTGCAAATGTTCCGACAGCACTTACTCAGATTGGTCCATTTACTGCCTCCAATATAACGACTATTTCCCAGGTAGACGGGTTCCAGGTGCGAATGCGCGGCGTTCTGAAAGCTGGCGGGCATGATGCTATCACATACTTCGTTGACGCGCTTGAACTGCGACTTTCCCTTGATATCCCTGTTGTAAACAACCCACCTATTCTAAGCGCAATTGGAGCTCAAAGTGTAAATGAAAGCGTAAATCTGAATTTCGGTGTTTCGGCTACTGATGCCGATCTCACAACCCCTAGCCTTAACACGTCAGCGCTTCCCACGGGAGCCAGTTTTGTAGATAATTTTAACGGCACTGGTACTTTTGACTGGACACCGGACTTCGCTCAGTCAGGCGTTTATAATATAACTTTCTATGCCACCGACGGCATTGATACAGATTCCGAACAGGTGACCATAACTGTTAATAACGTCAATCAGCCAGTGGTTTTAGCTCCGATAGGTGCCAAGGCAGTTGATGAAAATGTAAGTCTTAGTTTTGGAATTTCTGCCAGTGACGCAGACGGCACTACTCCCAGCTTGAGTTCTTCAACTCTACCCACAGGAGCGAGCTTCGTAGATAACGGCAACGGCACCGGCAGTTTCGGCTGGACTCCGGACTTCACCCAGGCGGGTGTTTATAATGTGACTTTTTATGCCACTGATGGTATCGCTACAGATTCTGAAATAGTCGCCATTACAGTTACTGATGTCAATCAGCCGCCGATTCTGGCCGCTATCGGGTCTAAGACGACAGACGTGCTTGTCAATCTCAACTTCGGCGTATCAGCCAGCGATCCTGACGGCGCCACCCCGAGTTTAACTACATCTACGCTTCCGACCGGCGCTACCTTTGTGGATAACGGTAATGGTACGGGCACTTTTGACTGGACACCGGCCGCAAATCAGGACAGCATATACAATATCACTTTCTTTGCTTCCGATGGCTCGTTGGTTGATTTCGAGAATGTTCAGATAACGGTTAATCCCTCCGCCAACAATCCACCTGTTTTGGCAGCGATAGGCGCGCAATCAGTTAACGAAAATACAAATCTTAATTTTGGAGTGTCGGCAACTGATGCTGATGCAACTATACCTGCTCTGAGCACATCTGCACTTCCGACAGGGGCTGCCTTTGTAGATAACGGTAATGGCACCGGAACGTTTGACTGGACTCCAGACTTCTTGCAATCTGGTAATTATAACGTCACCTTTTATGCTACAGATGGATTTGCTACAGATTCCGAAATAGTGGTTATCACGGTTAACGATGGCGGCAACCAATTACCGGTACTTGCCGCAATAGGTGCTCAGTCGACAACTGAAAATGTTCTGCTAAGTTTTGGTGTCTCTGCAACAGACCCTGAGAGTACACCGGTTTTAACGACATCAACTTTACCGGCCGGTGCAATTTTTACAGATAGCGGCAACGGTACCGGTTCTTTTGACTGGATCCCTGATTTCTTCCAGTCCGGCACATATAATGTGACTTTTTACGCGACTGACGATAGTTCCGCTATTGACTCAGAAATAGTAACTATTACAGTCAACGATGCCGGTAATCAGACGCCGATTCTTGCTACGATTGGTGCTCAGTCAACTACCGAAAATGTATTGCTTTCGTTTGGCGTCTCAGCTACTGATGCTGAAAGCGCATTCCCAGTTCTTACGACTTCGACACTTCCAAGTGGTGCCGTCTTTACAGATAACGGCAATGGTACCGGGTCGTTTGACTGGACTCCCGATTTCTTGCAATCCGGCAGTTTCAATGTAACGTTTTATGCCACCGACGACAGCACTGCAGTAGACTCTGAAGTAGTCACGATCACAGTAACTGATGCCGGTAACCAGCTGCCGGTTCTGACCGCAATCGGTGCACAGTCGACTACGGAAAACGTATTACTAACTTTCGGAGTCTCGGCTACTGATATAGAGAGCACGCCAGTTTTGACGACATCAGCGTTACCCTCCGGCGCTCTGTTCACGGATAATGGCAATGGCACCGGATCTTTTGACTGGACCCCCGGATCAAATCAGGGTGGTTCGTATAATATTACTTTCTACGCTACCGATGATTCAACAGCAGTTGACAGCGAAATTGTCGCTATAACGGTAAACTTTGTAAATGATGCTCCCGTCCTGACGGCCATAGGCGCCAAAGCGACTACAGAAAATGTTAATCTCAATTTCGGCGTAACAGCCTCTGACCCTGACGGTACTATTCCTGTGCTGACCACAAATTTACTTCCATCAGGCGCCTCTTTCACGGACAATGGCAACGGCAGCGGATCTTTTGACTGGACCCCCACTTACTTCCAGTCGGGAGTATACAACATAACTTTTTACGCAACCGACGATTCCTCAGCTGTTGATTCTGAAATCGTTACAATTACAGTTACCGAAGCCGGTAACCAAAACCCTGTCTTGTCATCGATCGGTTCCAAAATTGTTACTGAAGATGTGTTGCTGTCATTTGGAGTTTCTGCCAGTGATGCCGATGGCCCGGTGCCATCCTTGACTACGTCAGCCTTACCGACCGGGGCGGTCTTTACCGATAACGGTAACGGAACCGGATTATTCGACTGGACACCAGATTTTGCTCAATCAGGAATTTACAATATAACTTTCTATGCCACCGATGACTCGGCCGCTGTAGACAGTGAAGCGATTACTATTACTGTATCAGATGCGGGTAATCAGCTACCTGTTTTGGAGTCCATTGGTGCTCAATCCACAACAGAAAACGTTCAATTAACTTTTGGTCTGACTTCCAGTGACCCCGACGGCCCTCCGCCTGCCCTAACGGCTTTTCCACTTCCAGGTGGAGCTACATTCATAGATAGTGGAAATGGAAATGGTTCTTTTGACTGGACTCCTGATTTTCTTCAGTCGGGCAGTTATGACGTGACTTTTTACGTGACGGATTCTTCGTTTGGAATTGACAGTGAAGTTGTAACCATTACAGTTATCGATGCCGGCAATCAGCTGCCGATACTTTCTGCAATTGGTGCGCAGTCTACTACTGAGAATCTCCTGCTGAATTTTGGAGTTACAGCTTCGGATATTGAAAGCACTCCTGTTCTGACAACATCTACTCTTCCGAGTGGTGCGGTTTTTACAGACAATGGCAACGGCACCGGAAGTTTTGACTGGACGCCGGATTTCTTACAGTCAGGCACATATAATGTGACTTTTTACGCTACAGATGACAGCACAGCAGTTGATTCTGAAATAGTAACAATTACGGTTAACGATGCCGGTAACCAGCTGCCTATACTTACAGCAATTGGCGCTCAGTCTACTACTGAAAATGTTCTGCTTTCGTTTGGCGTTTCAGCTTCAGATATTGAAAGTATTCCGACTTTAACAACTTCAACTCTGCCGACCGGTGCAGTCTTTACAGACAACGGCAATGGCACCGGAAGCTTTGACTGGACACCGGATTTCTTACAGTCTGGCACATATAATGTGACTTTTTATGCGACTGATGATAGTTCCGCGATTGACTCTGAAATTGTAACAATCACAGTCAACGATGCTGGCAACCAGCTGCCTATACTTTCTGCAATTGGCGCCCAGTCAACTACTGAAAATATTCTGCTTTCATTTGGTGTCTCTGCCGCAGATATAGAAAGCACGCCTGTTCTGACGACATCGGCACTTCCGACCGGTGCAGTCTTTACAGATAACGGTAACGGCACCGGTTCATTTGACTGGACACCAGATTTCTTGCAGTCGGGCTCTTATAACATAACTTTCTATGCCAC
>JADFLZ010000006.1 GCA_022564135.1 Candidatus Zixiibacteriota bacterium | reverse complement strand
TGTTCTACGCCGACTGGGACTCAACATTTCCAACAGCTGTAGTCGGTGGTTCTACTATACCAAGCTCACCCAGACGACTTTTGTACGAAACTATGCGCAATGAGTCCAATAAGAAATTCAGCAAGGCTAATAAGATGCTGATGATGGTTTTTGCAAATCACTTAATTTCGGCAGTAGAAGCCTTTCTTTCGACCAAGAAAAGAAATGAAAGCAGCAGCTACGACCCGGAATTTTCAAGGCTAAAAGTCGAAACCAGCCTCAAGTCCACCTATGGCTGGAGAGACACGCCTTACCTGAGTGTAGGCTATAAGTTTTAATCATGCGGATCAGGTCAAACATAATTGTAGTTCTGATAACTGTGCTGGCGTTAGTTTTAACAACTTCAACGGCAGAAGCAGTTGAACTAAAACAAACGCCTGTTCAAGATAAATTTGCAAGCAACATCAGCAGTTTTTATAACGACCAAACATTTGCAGGTCTTGATGAATTTGATAACGCAAATGATTTTCAGCGATCAACTGACAATGCCGGTAAAAAATCAATCGTTAAAGCTGCCCTGTATTCGGCGCTGCTGCCGGGCTTGGGCGAATATTATGTCGGCAACCGCCGCAAAGCCAGAGTATTTTTTGCAGTAGAGGCTGTTACCTGGATTGGTTATCTGTCTTATAAAGTTTACGGTAACTGGAAAGAAGACGACCTGATTCGTTTCGCAAATGAGTTCGCTAATGCTGATCTTGAGGGAAAGAGCCAGGAGTTTCAGGATTGGGTTGGCTTCTACGATGACATTGACCAGTACAATTCACTCGGGCGGGTTCAGGATCAGGACAGGCCGTATCTGGTAGACAATTCCGAAAACCACTGGCGCTGGCAGTCCGACGAAGACAAAGCCAATTATCGGAATTTAAAAAACAGCAGTCGCGAGGCATTCCGCCGCGCAAATTTTCTGGTCGGACTGGCTGTTGTTAACAGGATTGTATCTGTCATAGATGCGGTCCGTGACGCAAAAAGGTCCAACAATGAAATAAAAGATGCCGACTTCTCTCTGGTTGGCAAAATAAAGTACCGCCTGGAAATAAATCCGTTCAGTAACAACAAGCCCGTCAGTTTTGCTGTGGTCGCCCGCTTTTAGGAGCCCAAGCAGTGTATCGCTTTACTTTAGCCATTCTCTTAATAACTGCTCTGTCATTTACCTCCTGTAAAAAGACGCCTGCCCTGGCTGAGGAATCAAGTTCAGCTGAAGTTTCAAATAACATTTTTCTCTTTGTAGAAAGGGAGATAAATGGTCTGATTCTGGGCCAGACTTTTGAAGAGCCGACAGGAATTACTATAGGCAGAAATGGCACTGTCTTTGTAGTAGACAGAGGCAACAACCGGGTTATCCGTTTCGATTCAGAGATGAATCCGGAAAAACAAATCGGGGGATACGGACACGGCACCGAGCTGTTTAACCGGCCGTCATTTGCAGTCATGGACAACGGCTTAAATCTGTTTGTGTCTGACGAAGGCAACCGCCGGGTGGCCAGGTTTGATGCACGGCTGAATTTTGTTGATGAAATCAGGTTCGAAGATGAAGAAGATCCCTTCAAGTTTGGTTATCCTTCGGGGATCGGCATTACTTCCTACGGCGAAATATGGATTGCCGACAATGAAAAAAACAGACTGTGCGTTTTTAATAATATCAGCAAATTTGACAGATTCATTGGAGATTTTGGTTCTCCCGGAGGGCAGATGTTAAGCCCTGAAAAAATTGTCAAAAGTGATGCCGGCGATTTCTTTGTCTGTGACGCCGGACACAGCAGAATTGTTGTCTATAACGAATTCGGCTCGCACCTGCGGACTTTCGCCTTTAATCAGATAAATTATCCAATCTCTATCGCCATAGCGGATGATATGCTCTGGGTTCTTGATGGCGGAGATTCCAAACTCTTTTCCGTGTCAAAAAGCGGCAAAGTATTGGCTTCCTTCGGGCCGAATCTTCCCGGGACAAATCTGTCACTGAAGCAGCCGTCCGATATCGCCTTACTTGAAGATGACAGGCTGGTGATTGTCGACACCGGCAACAACCGCTTGTTGATTTGCCGAATCGTCAAAGGGGAAGCGAAATAGAATGCTATGCAGCTCAGATTTTGCCACAGCCCCGGATTCAGAAATCTGTTAAATAATTCAGTATGTTCTCTAGTAATATTTTGCTCAATTTTAATACCTGTTTCGTCTTTTGCGGCTCAGATTGAAAGAATCGTTACGGGTGCGGCCGGACAATCAGATAGTTTTATAACAGGGCTGATATTTTTTGAATCTGACTCTCTTTTCTTAAACGGCAGACTACTCACCAGAGACGAAGATTATAAAGTTAACAGACAAACCCAGAGTCTGGAGCTTTCAAAAATCCAACTTGGCCCTGCCGACACTTTAGTCATCAGATACAGACAGGCTCCGCTCTGGCTGGCGAAATCGTTCGGCGTGCAGCCGCCGGCGATACAGCCGCCTTTTTCAAAAGCAAAACCGGTGAGCCTGTTTAATAATCGCCGGGTTTCTTCGGCTGCGAAATTAAGTGATATTAAAATCTCCGGCGCCAAAACTTTCCGGTTCTCGACGCAGTCGGCCGGAGTTTCAGAATTCGGGCAATCTTTGGATTTAAATATCGCAGGGGACTTAACAGAAGACTTAAAAATATCAGGATCAATTTCAGATCGCGGCTTTAATCCATCGTACGGCACGGCCAACAGCCGCCTTGAGGAACTTGATAAGATAAATCTTAGGCTCGAGTCCCGCTCTTTTCTGGCGCAGATTGGTGATATACAAATCAGTCGGGGACTTAATAAATCTCTGAAAATTAACAAACAGCTCTCGGGTGTGGCGGCAGACGTAAAGACTGGCAGTGTTAGTTTTAGCGCCGTTGCAGGACGCCCAAAAGGAAGATTTCAGACAGAGACGTTCAACGGACTGGATGGTGTCCAGGGTCCCTATCAAATTGGAGCAGGCAAGAGGGCCTCATCGATTGTGCCAAACTCAGAAAAGATCTGGCTGGACGGACGAAAACTAAGCAGGGGTACGGACAAAGATTACAGCATGGATTATGCCGCCGGAAGAATTACATTCTCTGTCAAAAATCAGATAGACAGTCGCAGCAGAATAGAAATTGACTATGAACCGCTGCTGACAGCCTACAAAACCGAACTTTTCAGCGTCGCCAGCAACTACCAGTATGCTGACTCTGTTTTTAATTTTGCCGTAGAGTGGTATCGCGAAGGCGACTCCAAAGACCAGCCTCAAACAGGAGAACTGTCAAACTCTGACAGACAACTGCTTTCTGCGGTTGGTGACAATATTGAAAACGCCTTTAGGTCTGGGGTCAAATTAGACAGCGCCGGAAGTTATCTGTTAGTGGCTGACAGTTTACCGGACAGCGTCTATCAATTTGCAGGCCAGGGCAACGGCGACTATAAAATTTCCTTTGCTTATGTTGGCACAGGAGCAGGGGATTATCTGTTTGTCGGGGGAGAGCAGTACCAATATGCCGGCCGCGGTAACGGCGAATATCTGCCGGTAGTAAAACTGGCCGCACCGGAGCAAAAGAATTATTACTCTGCCAGAGTGGGACTGCAAAACAGAATCGTCGGCGAAGTACAGGCAGAAATAAATGTTTCACGATATGACAAAAATCTGTTTTCTGCGCTTGACGATGCTGACAACGAAGGACTGCTGGCGAATCTCCGCTCCAGAAAAACTTTTAACTGGAACGGTCAGGAAAACGATTTTTCTGTCACCGCTCGCTTCAAAGAAGCGGCCTATTCTTCAGACTCAAGAATCAATGCCGCCGATTTTGGCCGTCATTACTTATTGCCAAGAGCGTTTAAGGCTGTCAGCGATGAAAAATTAATAGAAACAAGTGCGACGCTCTCGCCGTTTAAATTTTTAAAACTGTCACCATCATTTGGCAGACTCAATTATGACAACAATTTCTCTGCCAACAGAATCTCAGCCAGAACTGATATTAAATTCAACAATCTGCTGTCGGGGAGCTTTCTGATAAGAGCTGCGGATTCAAAACTAACCGACAGCACAAACTCCGCCGGTCATTCACAGAGCTATATCAGCAGCTTGGAAATTCCGATAATACGAAAACTGAAAATTCAGGCAAGATATGAGCATGACAGCAGAGACAACGATTACAATGGCGCCCCGCAAGGCTTAAAATACAAGCGATACTCTGCCACGCTAGTTAACAACAAAGAAAAAATTACAGTCGAGCATTATACTGAAGATTCTTTAACTAATAGCTGGTCGCAGCTGCTGACCAGAAACCGTCTGATGGGGTCATCGGGGCGGACAATCGGCCGTCTTAATTATAATATCTATCTTGGTTACCAGTGGCTCTCCCGGGAAAACGCCAGAGAGGAGTCGTTTTTGTCAAGAGCCGACTGGCGCTACACTAATAATAAAAAGAGACTAAGCATAAGTTCTTCTTATACGCTATCTGAGGAAACCAGAAACGCCCGTGGCATTAGTTATCTGGAGGTTGCACCCGGCCAGGGCAAGTATATTTTCGAAAATGGCCGTTACCTGCCCGACCCGGACGGTAACTTTATTCAGACAGAAGAAATCCTTTCTGAAAAATCAAAAGTTGCCCGGGGCGAAAAAAGTTTTCACTTAAGCAAGAGCTGGTCGTTTGCTCAGATTCAGCTAAACAGCGTAGTCGAAGAAGAATTGTTAGAAAATGGTCAGCGCTCGTTCTGGTGGTTCCTGCCTTTTTATTCTGACGACGCTCAGCCTTATCTGGTATATAACCGTCGCTACAGCAGTGATATTCGCCTGATACAAATAAAAGGCGGCCATGCCATAAATATCAGCCTCAAACAAAGAATCGAAATTAGAAATATCGCCGGTATTGGCAGAGTAAGGCGGGATTTTGACGGGACGCTTGCTCTGAAGCAAGCTTTGAAGGATTATTTTTTCGTAGAGGAAATAAAATTGTTTAAAAGCAACCGCGATAATTATTTTATAGGCAGCGGAGATATAGACGGCTTTAAAAGTGCGCTGACGCTGCGCAAGTTGGCTTCTTCAAATGAATATGCGCTTGGTCTGTCATTTCGTAAGGCGCAGTCATCGATTAATGAAAAATCGAAAATCTTCTCAATTGAAGCAAAAACTAAAATCCGCATGATGAAAAAAGGAGAGCTAAGAACAACGCTTGAACTTTACACCCAGAGCCTTGATAACGTAAACCTGGCGCCGTCGTACCAGCTGACCGGCAATAAATTCGGCAGCAGAGGCATTTTGTGGTCGGCCGGGTTCAACTATGGCATCAAGAAAGATATGCGTATTAATCTGCGGCTGAGCGGGCGGCACTCAGATGAAACTACTGCGCGCATAACCGGTCGAACCGAAGTGGTGGCACAATTCTGATGATTGTACGACTAATTATCATAGCCTGCGCTCTGGCTGCACTTATTGTTCAACCGCTGCAGTCGGTCGAACTGCTATTTGAAGGCAGAATACCTGAAAACAGCGGAGAAATAAAAAAGGCAGTCAAGAGATCGCCTGACCCATCGCTGGCGCTGCTGGATTCAATCGTAGTCGACCTGGTTGCTCGCGGCTATTTAGACGCTGCCATGGAAATAAAAAGCGGCAGCTTAATTATTCGGGCAGGCAGCAAATATTTTGTCTCAAAGATTATCTTAATAGCCGACTCTATTCAAAATATTAATGACTTACATATTCCATTTGACAGCGCCTCTGTCAGCCTGGCCATCAATCAACGATTACAAAACTTTCGAGACCAGGGCTATCTTTATGTTTCAGCCGAAACAAAACATATTTCAATTCAAGACAGCCTGGTGTCGCTTGAGCTGAATATTAATATGGGGCCGCTGGTTGAAATCGGACAGCAAATCTACGCCGGACTCACCAGAACCGACCCCGGTATAATTTCGAAATACGTTCCCGATCTGACCGGCAAAAAGGTTACGCCGGCGCTCATTAAGCAAGCCGAAACAGCAGCGGGCAACGTGCCTTTTGTGACTTTCAAACCGCCTCTAAAATTAGCTCCACGGCCGGGTTATACCGTCTCGGATATTGTCTTTAACTTTTTGGAGCAAACTCCGGTCAGTTTCAAAGGTGCCGCCGGAATTGCCGGAGAAGAAAACAATGCTGTCTGGTCTTTTGATCTGGCCTTAAACAATTTACTCGGTTCAGGGAAAAGAGTGGAAATCGTTTCTGAAAAAAGAGAGAGCGGCCGCAATCTGCTGCGTGTTCAGTATAGTCAGCCCTCGTTTATAGCCGGCACCGGAGAACTGAAGTTTGCAGTCCTGACCAGAAACTACCGGGATGAATTCTACGAGTTTGATATCACAGCCGGCTATGCTACCCGTCTGAACAACAGTTTCACCAGCGGCCTTAAACTGGGCTGGAAATCGGTTATTCCCGAAACCGGGAATCTGAATTACAGAGCCGTCAGCGGACAGTTTGCGATTTCAAAGCAGACTAACCCCGTTTCTTTTAATCCGTCACACGGTTTCGCCGTGAACTGGTCAATTGATTTCAGATTCAGAAAATACACGTCTGAAAATCTGCCGGAATTTATCAAGCAGAGGTCGTTTTACGAAACGCGCAACAATCTTTCGGTCTCGCTTTTTCAAAAGTTTGCAGGAGCTTTTATCTGGCACGGCAGAATCCAATATCAGGGACTGGAAACCAAAGAAGATCTGCCGCCTCTGTCAGAGTTAATACTAATAGGCGGACCGGGGACTCTTCGCGGTTACCGCAACGAACAGTTTGCAGCAATCAGGACTGTTTACGGAACGATCGAGCCGAGGCTTAGATTTGGTTCAGGATTCGGCTTTGTTTTTTACGATGCCGCCTATCTGAACAACAGGCTGATAAACCAAAGCGAAAAAATTGAAACTGTTGAAGATTTCAAATGGAGCTACGGGCTTGGTCTGGGTGTCGGCAATAATCTGCGCTCGCTGCTGCTGTCGCTGGGATGGGAGCCTCAGGCCGGATTTGACCAGCCGCGACTCTCCATAGAACTCTCTTCGGACATTTGAAAGTTGACTGTAACATCTGCTGCTTCTATTCTTTTTAGATGAGAGCCTTGCTGGATTATCTAAAACTTATCCGCGCTATAAACTGCATCATTGCAGCAGCGGCAGTCTTAATCGGCGCTTATTTCACCTGGACGTCAACAGTCTATTATGCGCCGGTAATGTCCGCAATTGCGGCTTTTCTGGTTTGTGCCGCCGGCAATGTTGTCAATGATATTGTGGATATCGATATTGACCTGATCAACCAGCCCCAACGTGTTCTGCCTGCCGGAGATATTTCAAAAAGTGCAGCTACAAAACTGGCCATAGCTCTGACAATAGTGGCTGTCATCGTCGCGCTGGCGATCAACTGGCAGGTGCTGAGCGCGGTTATGCTGGCCATAGCCCTGCTGGCACTTTACAATTTTAAGGCTAAAAAGATTCCCATATTTGGGAATTCAATAATCGCACTGCTGGGAGCCCTCACTTTTATAACAGGCGGGCTGGCAGTAGATGAGTCGCTGACTTTTGCCTTGCCCGGGCCAGTTATACCGGCGCTTTTTGCCTTTTTCTTCCATCTGGCCAGAGAGATACTAAAAGATGTTGAAGATATCGAAGGTGACAGGCGGGTGGGCATCAAAACGTTTCCTCAAGTTGTAGGAGAGTCCAGAGCGATGCTGGCGGTGCTTGTTCTGTTTTTCATAATGGTCGTGCTGACATTCATACCTGTCCTGGCCGGCTGGTTTGGCCGGGCTTACGAAATACTGACTATTTACATAATTGACCTGCCATTATTGCTGCTTTTGATTTTCATCTGGGGTAATCCCAGCCGAAAAATGCTGAGAATCGGCTCATTAGGTCTAAAAGCCGGCATGCTGTTGGGGATTGTGGCATTAATAGTGGCTCGCTGAAAATAGTGAAACCTATGCCGTGCAACCGAGTATAAGCCTTTTATAATACTGATTTGTGGACAAATTGAGGAAATTGAGTTATAAACAGAATCGCTAATGAAAATTAAAACCAAACCGCCCAAACTCAGCCCGGCTCTGTTCATTTTCGCAGCCCTGCTTTCAATTATCTTTTTGATTTCACATGCAACCGTACAGGCTATTGGTTTGTCCCAGTCAATAAACAAGACAGAGATGAAATTTGAAGACAGCCTGGTTTTTGAAATCAGGCTCGAGTGGGACGGCTCGCAGTTTGCCTATCTCTTTGAAGGTCCCTTAAATCCTTACTTCGACAGACTCAGAGTGGGCAACTTCTCGTCATCTATTAATTCAACCGGAACCGGAGACAGAGAGAAGACTATAAAAAAATTCAGCTACACGCTTTTGCCAACCTCAAGCGGCACCGCCAAAATTGAGCCGATTCTGATAAGCTTTATGAGCATGCCGGACTCAGGTCGAGGTCAGTTTTTAACCGAGCCTGTTTTAATAAATGTTGCCGACCCGGTATTTGTAGAAGAATCTGAAAGTTTCCCGCTCTGGCTTTTAGCAGTGGGGGGCTTTCTCTTAATTGGCGGCGTGTCCGTAGCTTTCTTTTTAATAAAAAGTGGCGGCAAAAAAGAAGAAGTTTTAACACCGGTACAAATTGCCCTGCAGGAGCTGGCTAAAGTCAAAGAAGATTCCGGTACAGATTTTAAGAACTTTCAATCTGGCGTCTACAGGCTGTTAACAAAATTCTCAAAAGAAAACTACCAGATTGAAACAGCCGGAAAATCTGAAGCAGAAATTGAAACAGCTTTTGCTGACACAAATCTGGATGAAACTCGTCAGAGACAGATTAAGGACTGGATTGTCAGAGCTGGGGAAGATAAATTCAGACCGGCTGTAGCCTCTGTGGGCGAAACAGTTCGTCTGGAAAACGAGATAAGAACTTTTTTGAAAAGTATATAGAGAATTATAGATAAACTACTTCCGGAGGATTGATGCATACTGATATTGAAAAGATTCAAAAACAAGTTGAAAAAGAATCTGCCTTTGTCAAGCAACTGACAGAGCAGATTAGTAAAGTGATAGTGGGTCAGAAGATTCTGATTGAACGTCTCTTGATAGGTGTTCTGGCCAACGGTCACATTCTCATTGAAGGCGTGCCGGGGCTGGCCAAAACTCTGGCTGTGCAGACTTTGGCAGATACCATTGACGCCAAATTTCGGCGTATCCAGTTTACGCCTGATCTGTTACCGGCCGACCTGATTGGCACCATGATCTACAATCCGAAAACTTCTCAGTTTACGGTCAAAAAAGGGCCTATTTTTGCCAACATAATTTTAGCCGATGAAATAAACCGCGCTCCTGCTAAAGTTCAGTCAGCTTTACTCGAAGCTATGCAGGAAAGACAGGTGACCATAGGCGGCGAAACTCATAAGCTGGACGACCCCTTTTTAGTTCTGGCCACGCAAAACCCGATAGAGCAGGAAGGCACTTACCCGCTGCCGGAAGCACAGATAGACAGATTTATGCTGATGGTCAAAATTGGTTATCCCTCACCAACCGAAGAGCGCGAAATTATGGATCGCTACACTGTCAAAGAGGTGCCAACGGCCGACAAAGTTGTCAAGCCCAAAGATATTCTCAGAGCCCGTGAGGTAGTCCGGGACATTTATGTTGATGACAAAGTTAAAGAATATATTGTAAATATCGTTTTTGCTTCGCGCGAACCGGCCAAATACGGACTCGATGATTTAACCGATCTCATTGCCTATGGCGCCTCGCCGCGTGCCTCTATATTTTTGAATCTGGCAGCCAAAGCTCATGCCTTCTTAAAGGGCCGGGGTTATATAACACCCGAAGATATCAAGGCCATCGGACATGATATCTTGAGACATCGGATTATTGTTTCTTATGAAGCCGAAGCGGAAGAGATAAAGAGTGATGATATCGTAAATAAAATTTTTGACGCAGTCGAGGTTCCTTAAAAATCCGCCATGCTCCCCAAAGAAGTAATCAAAAAAATCCGCCGCATAGAGATTCGGACCAAGAAGTTAGTTAACGAGCTTTTTAGCGGCGAGTACCATTCGACTTTCAAGGGACAGGGGATGGAGTTCGAAGAAGTGCGACAGTACGAACCGGGCGACGATGTCCGCCTGATCGACTGGAACGTGACCGCCCGCATGGGCCAGCCTTATATCAAGAAATTCAGAGAAGAGCGGGAGCTGACGGTTATTTTGCTGATCGATGTGTCGTCTTCGGGACAATTCGGAACCCGCGATAGATTTAAAAACGAAACTGCCGCCGAACTGGGAGCGCTGCTGGCTTTTTCTGCAATTAAGAACAATGACAAAGTCGGCCTGATTATTTTTACTGATGAGATCGAAATATTTGTGCCTCCTAAAAAAGGACGGGCACATGTGCTGCGCATAATACGGGAGATTCTTTATTTCAAACCAAAGGGGAAAGGGACAAATATCGCAGCTGCCCTGGAATATTTTAACAAAGTAATCCGGCGCAAGTCGGTAGTGTTTCTTGTTTCGGATTTTTTGTCCGAAGGCTTCACCAAGCCGCTGCAGATAGCCAACAACAAGCATGATATCATAGCCATAAAAGTTTCTGACCCGCGTGAGATAACTTTTGATAATGTTGGTCTTATCGAACTGGAAGATGCCGAAACCGGCGAAGTATTGATAATCGATACCGGCTCCAAAGAATTCCGCAAAGAGTTTGCTGCTCAGTCTGCAGAAGATGTGGCCGGACTGAAAAAAAGTTTCAGGTCAATCAATCTCGATTTTATCAATATCCGCACCGACCAGTCATATATTTCCCCGCTTATTCAATTCTTTAAGATGAGGGAAAAACGTCACTAAAAGCAAGCCATGCTGATGACCATAAATAAAATAACGCGTGCGACGCTGCTGATTCTATTAGCAGCAGTAATGACTTCAACCTGTCTGCGAGCAGAGGCAGAGATTGATACTGTTGCCTCTATAACCGGTATCGAAATTGTAACGTCTGTTGACCGGGCTGAAATGTATATTGGTGATCTGATAAACTATACTATTACCGTCGAACATGACAGCGCCATAGAATTGTTACCGCCGCCGCTGGGCGCCAATCTGGGGGCTTTTGATGTCAAAGATTATGAAACAGATATTACTACCAGACTTAAAAGCGGCAGAATCAAAAGTGAAAGCAGGTTTGTCTTAAGCACTTTTACTACCGGTAACTACCTGATACCGCCTGTTCCCATGGTCTTTGAATTCCCGGACGGTACCCGAAAAGTTATTTTGTCTGAGTCTGTGCTGATAAAAGTACTGTCACTGTTGCTTAATACCGATGACTCACTCGATATAAAACCCCTCAAAGCGCAGTTCGAATTTGAAAGAGATTATACCAGGTATTTTTTCTGGGGGGCTCTGGCATTCCTGATTTTTGCTATAGCTGGCTATTTGCTGTGGAGAAAGCTGCGAGGCAAGGGCGAAGCCGAATTTGTCGACCTGCGCTCGGCCTGGGAAATAGCCTTTGAAAAGCTGGCAATTTTGGAACAGAAAAAACTAATTGATGAAGAAAAGTTCAAAGAGTTTTATCTGGAACTTACCGATATTCTCAGAGCTTATCTTGGCCGGATGTATGCCAGAAACATTGTTGACATGACAACCGCAGAATTTTTCTCAGGTTACACGAGCATTGGCTTACCGGCCGCTACCGAACAAGAACTCAAAGAGCTTTTTGAGCATGCCGACTTAGTCAAATTCGCCAAATATATTCCCCGAGCCGAGCGTCCAGAAACAGATTTTGCTTATACCCACGATTTTATTGAACTGATCAGGCGAGAGTTTCAAAAAGAGTCAGAGCAGGAACCGCTTGATACTCCTGATAAGCAGCAGCCGGCAGCGGTTAATGCCGAAGAGGGCAGTCTATGACTTTCTGGGAATTTGCGGGCTTAAGTTTTTCTCTGCTTGAAGAGTACAGCACCACCATACCGGCGATGGCTATTTTTGTTTCTGGTCTGCTGCTTTTAATACTCATGCTCTGGTATCATTTCAAATACCGCCGGTCCAGGTCGGCTACTATTATGTATTCGGACGTAAAAATTGTCAAACGCGCCGGTCGTACTTCTAAACAGAAATTCCGCTTTCTATTAACTGCTTTCCGAATTGCGGCTCTCGTTTTATTAATAGTAGCTCTGGCACGCCCCAGGTCGGGCACCGAGTACCAAGAAGTAAAGTCCGAAGGTATTGATATAATGATGTGCCTGGATGTGTCTTCATCAATGCAGGCTGAAGATTTTAAACCTCACAATCGCCTGTACGTTTCAAAAGAAGAGATGAAAAAATTCGTGCACAGGCGGGTCAACGACCGCATCGGTCTGGTAGTATTTGCCCGCAATTCGTTTACACAGTGTCCCTTGACCACCGACTACGACGTTCTTCTAAGTTTCATTGATCAGGTAGATTTTGGTATGGTAGAAGACGGTACTGCTATCGGCATGGCCATTGCCAACGCCGTCAACCGCCTGCGCGAATCGACTTCGGAGTCAAAAATTATAGTCCTCTTGACCGACGGCGACAACAATGCCGGAGAGATAGACCCCATTACAGCCGCAAATTTGGCACAGGCTTTTGACATCAAAATTTATACTATCGGCGCCGGCAAACCGGGCAACGCCATGTTCCCTTATCAGGACCCGATTTTCGGCAAGCGATATGTTTATCAGCCAACTCGTATTGACGAAGAATCGCTCAAAGAGATTGCAGCCCGCACCGGCGGCAAGTATTTCCGGGCTCGTTCCGGCGAGCAGCTTGAAAAAATTTATTCAATAATAGACGAACTTGAAACGACTGAAATCGAAATAGCATCACATGTCCAGTACCGGGAGCTGTTTCAATATTTTGGTTTCGCCGGTATGTTTTTTCTGATGCTGGAGCTGCTAATGGGTCACACTATTTTCAGGAAACTGCCATGAGGAAAGAGTAGCATGAGATTTGCCTCACCGGAAAACTTCGTTCTATTTGTAGCAGTGTTTCTACTGGGTATATTTCTGATGTGGAGCTTACGCCGCAAAGTAAAACTCCTGGAGAAGTTTGGCGACTTGCCCTTGATCTTAAAAAACGCGCCCTATATATCATATTCACGGCAGGCTTTCAAAATAATTTTGCTGCTGGTGGCACTGTCATTTATGGTCGTTGCTCTGGCCAGACTTCAGTTTGGCACCCATCTGGAACTGCTTAAAAGGGAGGGGATAGATATCATGATAGCGCTTGATGTCTCCACTTCAATGCTGGCCCGGGATATGAAACCAAACCGTCTGGCTAAAGCCAAGCAGGAAATTCAGAGCATTATAGACAGACTCCACGGAGACAGGGTCGGCTTAGTAGTCTTTGCAGGAGAAGCCTTTGTTCAGTGTCCGCTAACGCTGGACTATGCCGCGGCCAGATTTTTATTGAACGCTGTAGACCAGTCATCCGTATCAGTACAGGGGACTTCATTGTCGGCGGCGATTGAAAAATCAGCTGCCGCCTTTGAGCAGTTTGAAAAAAAGCACAAGGTACTGCTGCTTCTGACAGACGGCGAAGACCACCAGGGTGAGGCCGAAGCCGCCGCCGAAGTGGCCAGAAAACAAGGAGTCAAAATTTATACCGTAGGCATAGGAAATCCCCAGGGTGAACCTATTCCGATTTTAGACCGTAAAGGAAACCAGGTAGGTTTCAAAAAGGATGAAAAAGGCGAAGTGGTAGTCTCCCGTACTGATGAAGCGATTTTGCGAAAAATCGCCCTGGTTACAGGCGGGAAATTCTACCGGGCAACTGCCGGAGAACTGGAGTTAGACCGTATTTTTGACGAAATATCCAGTATAGAAAAGAAAGAGCTCGAGGGCACACTGGTAACCCGCTACGATGACCGCTTTCAGTGGCCGCTCTTGCTGGCTATATTTCTGATAATGTTTGAGTTTTTTGTTCCTGAACGAAAAAGAGTTCCGAAAGGACCTGTAAATGTATAGCAAGATTATCATATTCTCAATATCTGCCGTATTGATATTCGCAGGCAGAGCGGCCACCGAGGATTACATCGATCTGGTCAAAAAAGGCAACGAAGCACTCACAGCCAGCAATTACAAAAAAGCTATGGAGTTTTATCATCAGGCAGAAGTGCAGATTCCGGAATCGCCGGCGCTGGATTATAATTTCGGCGGAGCTTTGTACTTTCAGAAGAATTACGAAGAAACGCTCGAAAAATATCAGAAAGCGCTAAACACCAGCGACCCCAACCTTGAAGCCAGGGCGCAATATAATCTGGGCAACACTTACTATCGCATGCAGGATTATAAAAAAGCTATAGAAAGTTTTCAGGAAACGTTAAAGTCTAATCCGGACGACATGGACGCCAAGTATAATCTGGAGCTTGCCCGCAAGATGCTCAAAGAAAAGTCCAAACCAGAAGAGCAGGAAAGTCAGGACCAGAAAGAACAAGAGCAGCAAGATCAGCAGAAAAAAGACAAGCAGGACCAGGGTGAAGATGAGCAGAAAAAAGAAGACAGCCAGCAAAAGCAGGACCAGCAAGATCAGGACAAAAAACAGCAGCAAAAGCAAAGCAAACCCGACGACAAAAAGATGACTAAAGAAGATGCTGAGCGTATTCTTAACGCCCTGCGTGACGACGAGCAGAAGATTCAAAACAAGCAAAAAAGACAGGTTGCCATCGGCAGCTACCGGGGAAAAGACTGGTAAATGAAATTACTCCGCCCGGGCATATTATTTATCTGCTTGTTCGCTTTATTAGCGGTCGGTTCAGAGACAACTGCTAAAGTCTCTGACATTGAAATCGTAGTTTCGCTTAATAGAGATACTATAGGACTTGATGAACAAGTCATTCTTCAGATTACAGTAAGTAGTTCAGAGCAGAACCTTCCGGCCCCGCGCCTGCCTACTTTGCCGATGTTCAAAGTATATTCGCAAGGCAGGTCCAGCAATATCAGCATTACCAATGGCGTCGTAAGCGCCACCCTTACTTACCGCTATATTTTTACCCCTCAAAGAGCAGGCACTTTTCCCATTGAAAATATCTCAATCGTACATAAAAATAAAAGATTCACAGGCAACTCAGTCGAGCTAACCGTTCTTAACCAGGGCGTGGCCACACCCAAAAAACTGGAAGGATCTGCCAGAGACTCCAGAGGAAACAGCCGGGATTATTTTTTGGAAGCTGCTGTTGACAAAAAGAATCCATACGTTGGCCAGCAAGTGACCCTGACCCTCAAATTTTATATAGCGGTTCAAAACTATGGCAGTCCTGAGTTGAGTGAACCAACCATGACCGGATTCTGGTCCGAAGTAATCGGAAATAAGCCGGTATATTTTCAGCGGATCAACAACCGCCGTTACAAAGTAAGCGAGCGCAAGTACGCACTGTTTCCGACTCAGACAGGGGAACTTACTATCGGCCGGGCAATGATTTCGGCAACAATTGCCACCCGCAGAAATACCAGAGACCCTTATTCGATGTTCGGCAATGTTTTTGGAAGGGGCAAAGATATCACAGTCCGCTCAGACCCTGTCACGGTCAATGTGAAATCGCTGCCAACAAAGAAAAAGCCAAAAGACTTTACCGGGACAGTCGGCAAGTTCAGCATTACCGCCTCGGCTGATAAAAGAAAAGTCGAAGTTAACCAGCCGGTCACTGTGCTTTTCAAAATAACCGGAGTAGGAAATATCAAATCCGTAGCAGAACCGGCAATTCCGGACTTAGCTGATTTTAGAATTTACAGGGCATCTTCGAGCGAAAATACCTCCAGAGTAAACGACAAACTGGGAGGTACGAAAATTTATGAAGAAGTTTTCATTCCCGGGCGTCCCGGTGAAATGACTATACCTTCGATAAGCTACAACTATTTTGATCCCGAAAGCAGAAAGTATAAGACAATTAAAACCAGGCCGATTAAAATATCTGTAATTAAGCCTGAGGGATATGTAGCCGCACCGCAATCTCCTTTTCAGTCCAATAATATGTCCATCGATAACGAAGCGCGCGACATACGCTACATTAAAACAGACCTGGGTGACACTCAGCCGATCGGCCGGGTCCTGATTTTTCGGCCAATATATATTGCTGTAAATAGTCTGCCGCTGGCGATTCTGGCCGGCTTGATTGTAATCAGGAAACGCCGGGAAAAACTCCTGGCAAACGTTGGTTATGCCCGCTCCAGAAGCGCCCTCAGAATGGCTCGCAAGAGACTATCCAAGGCCCGCAAATTGTCTAATTCCGAAACTGTTATGGACTTTTATGCAGAATTGAATTCTGCACTGGTTTCTTATATGGCTGACAAACTTAATATCTCGCCCCATGGCCTGACAACTGACAAAGTTCGCGAACTGCTCTCTGAAAGAAAAGCCAGCGAAGAACTTATTGCTGATATAATAAACGTTATTCAACAATGCGATTACGCCAGATACGCGCCTTCAACAATTGAGCAGGAAGATATCGACGAATCGTTAAAGACGGTCGAAAAAGTTATGGTCGGAATAGAAGGAGTAAAATTTGACTAACAAGATTCTTACAATTTTGTTGGTGACACTCTTTTGTGCGTCTGCAGCAGCCGGCCAGGATGATATTTTCCAGACAGGCGTGAAATACTATCAGGAAAGCAACTACGATGATGCTATCAGGATGTTTTCCAAAATAGAAAAATCAGGTATAGAATCAGCAGCGCTGTATTACAATCTGGGCAACGCCTATTTCAAAAGCGGTGATTTGGGCAGGGCAGTTCTATACTATCACCGTGCCAAAAGACTGGGGCCGGGAGATGCTGATATAATTAATAATCTAAAATTCGCCAGCCAATTTTCAAAAGTGCAGATGGTTGGTGTACAGCTGAATCCTATTGAAGCCTTTCTGAAAGATACAGTCGGCAGCTATCAACTGAGCGCTTTAGGCTGGTTATTTTCATTATTTTTTATAAGTTTTCTGATTCTTCTGATCATGAAATATGGGCTGCAATTTCGTTTTACAGGTATTGATGCCGTCATTATTTCTGTATTGTGCCTGACAATTTTTGCAGCGGGGCTGACATCATTCAAATACCGGGTAGACTATCTTGACCGGCGGGCTGTGATTCTTGCCCCTGAGGCACCGGTTTACAGCGGCCCTTCCTCAAATTCAGAACTGGAGCTGCGGGGGGCACCGGGACTGGTCGTCGAACTTCTTCGGGAATCAGGTGATTATTACCATGTACTGCTGGAAAACAAGCGCCGGGGCTGGATTAAAAAAGACTTAGTCGCTGAAATTTAACAACTTAGCTCCTCTTTTAATTCTATTTAATTGACTCTTTTCGAGACAACGGCTATTTTTTAAGCTAAGCTAAAATCGTCACATTAAGAGCAAATTTATGTTTTGGAAGAAAAAACAATTCTGGGGTACTTTGCTGGCTGTACTCCTCTTGGCCTACTGCGTTAAGGATATAAAAATATCCGAGGTTCAGCTTTTATTCAAACGTCTGGATTTTTTCATGCTCTTTCTGTCAATTGTCGGAGCTTATCTTTTCATAATTGCCAGAGCGCTGCGCTGGAAATTGATGGCTGAACAGCACAAGAAAATTACCGTTATGCAGGCGCTCTCGCTCTACGGTGCCGGTCAAATTGTGAACATGGCGATGCCTGTTTTAACCGGACAGGTCGGCCGGATGTTTCTCTTTTCTAAAAAGGGCGGCTTCAAAAAAACTTTCATCTTTTCAACTATAGTTCTCGAAGTACTTTTTGATGCCATAGCTCTTATTGCTTTCTTAGTGCTGATTTCAATGGCCTTTGCTTTCCCTGATAAATATCGCTCTCTGGGCGTAGTGATCGCCAGCGTTACCATCACGATATTGGCGCTGCTCTATTTCATGCTGCATTACAAAGATAAAATTGATGCTTTCAACAGAAGCAAACTCCGTCACAAATGGCCGGGCACCTATATCGGCATCAGGAAATTCTTAGGTTCGTTTACCAAGGGCATTAATCTGCTCAAGTCCAGTCAGCACATGATTGGTTCGCTGGCTTATTCGTTAATGGCCTGGGTCATGCATACTTTGAGTATCTATTTTCTGTTTAAGTCTTTCGGTTTTGAACTGCCGGTTGCTACAGCTGCAACAGTTATGATAATAAACACAATTGCCCTGATGATACCGATTACACCCGGCAACGCCGGTACTTTCGAAATTGCGGTCTCAAGGTCGCTGACAGCCTTTGCGATTGGGCGATCCGATGCCGTCTTGTTCGCTCTGGCTTTACACATAATCGATTTTCTGCCCATCTTTACGATGGGGCTTTACTTCATGCGCTCAGAAAAAGTGTCTATCAAAGAAATAAAAAAAGAGCAGCTCGATTCAGGTTTTCAGCCAAGTTTTAGTGACGATATTGATTTGGTCGAGGACGATGAGAAAAGAGAAGCTGTATGATAAAGTCGTATTTCTATCGGCCGGGAGAGGGTGTCAAAGTTCTTGACGGCATTGCGGATTTCGACAGGCTGATAGCTCAGCCAGATTCTATTCTCTGGGTGGATATGTGCAAACCGACCGATGAAGAGTCATTTATTCTTACTCATGATTTCAAATTTCATCCGCTGGCTGTCGAAGATGTAATTTCTGAAAAGCCTCGCACCAAAATCGACGACTACAACGATTATCTCTTTTTGGTTTTTCCGGCAGTTGACTATATCGGCCGGGAGGAAGGACTGAAAGTAACCGAAGTAGACTGTTTTTTGAGCAGGAATTCTCTGGTGACAGTTCACTACGATGACCATAGACTGTTCGATTATCTCTATCGCCGCGGCGAGCGGGATGAACGTCTTGTCTCACGCGGTGCGGATTTTTTGCTGCATGCCGTAATCGATGCCGTGGTTGACAACTACAACAGTACTCTGGATATTTTTGAATACGAAATTGACCAGATTGAAGATGATGTTCTGGGGGAGCCCGATGAGGATACGGTAAAATCTATTTTTACTCTTCGCCGGGATATCGTACAGCTCAAGCGAATAGTGCTGCCGCAAAAGGAAGCCCTGGCCAAACTCTCACACCCCGGCTGGAAACTAATCAGCGACAAGGCCACTGTCTATTTCGCTGATGTCCATGACCATCTGATAAGAATAAACGATGTCGCAGATACACACCGGGATATCTTGAATTCATCCATTGAGATTTATTTTTCGACAGTTTCCACCAAGACCAACGAAATAATAAAATTCCTGACGATATTCACAGTTTTGTCTATTCCGCCCACCTTTCTGGTCGGTCTTTGGGGGATGAATTTCGAATTTATGCCGGAGCTGGATTGGAAATACGGCTATGCTGTTGCCGGTTCAATAATGCTGACAATTGTGCTCGGCCTGGTAGCATTCTTCCGCAAGAGGAAGTGGTTGTAAATTCCGAACCTGAACCGGCGCCAGCAGGTAATTTGTTATTAGCAAGCATTCGAGAATTAAAAACGTATTGAAACAAATGAATCTAATTGCTGTTTAGAACAAAGAAGAATATGATAGTTCTCTTAAGAGACTTAGATTAGAAAGAAATTGCAAAAACATAATATGACCACTTTAATTGCGCCCAGTAAACAGCTTGGGTATTCGAACATATTTCTGGACTTTCTGGCAAATACTGAGACAGCCAGGGAATTCTACTTAGCAAATAGCCCAAAAGATGTAGCGGAAAAACTCGACAGAATCGAATACGACCGCTTGAAGCTGATAGAAATTCTTAAAGCTCAGAACAAAGAATATAATTCATCAGAAAAGACATTTGAAAATATTGAACTCATAAAAGATGCCCGTACTGTAACTGTTTTTTCAGGTCAGCAGGCGGTCTTTTTCGGTGGTCCGCACTTGATTTTTATCAAAGCTGTAACACTGGTTAAACAGGCCAGGGAATATTCAGAGATTCTCGGGCGCGATGTTGTACCTCTGTTTTGGATTGCCGGTGATGACCATGATTTCCAGGAAGCCAATCATACCACGGTCTTAAACCGCCAATCCGAAGAAATTGCAATCTCCTATGACAGCCCGCCAGTCGTTGAAAAACCGACCGCCGAGATAATTTTAGATAACAACGACGAACTGTCAAAAGCTAAATCACAGCTAAAAGAAGCGCTGGGGGAGACAGATTTCACACCCAAACTATATGAGTTGATTGACTCAGCCTACAGTAATGGCGAAACTTTGGTCTCTTCTTTTGGCAAGCTGCTGGCCGCACTAATGGCCGAGACAGGTCTGATACTTTTCTGCCCCGGTGACAGGCAAGTCAAACAACATGCTGCCTCGTTTTTCAAAGCTATAGTTGAACATCAGGATGAACTGCAGCAGCTGGTT
>JADFLZ010000171.1 GCA_022564135.1 Candidatus Zixiibacteriota bacterium | reverse complement strand
ATGAACTGAACAAAAAATGTAACGTTAAAGCCGACAAATATCATAACTACCGCGATGCGCGCCAGTGTTTCGTTGTACATTCGGCCCCAGATTTTTGGCCACCAGTAGTGAAGTCCGCCAAATATCGCCATTACCGTACCGCCTACCATTACATAATGGAAATGCGATACCACGAAGTATGTATCATGCAGGTGAACATCGATAGACAAGGTTCCTAAGACGATACCTGTAAAGCCTCCTATGGAAAAGAGAATCAAGAATGACAAGGCCCACAACATTGGTGTATCGAGACTTATTGAGCCTTTGTACATGGTGGCAATCCAATTGAGTATTTTAATACCCGACGGAATCCCCACGAAGAATGTCAGAAAAGAGAAAATCACAGCGGCCAAATCCGACTGCCCGGAAACAAACATATGATGTCCCCAGACTAAGAAGCCGGTAAATGCTATTCCCAGACTTGAAAAAGCAATGAACTTGTAACCGAAAATACGGCGGTGTGAAAATGTTGCAATTAGTTCACTTATAATTCCCATTCCGGGCAGAATCATAATATAAACGGCCGGGTGAGAATAAAACCAGAAGAAGTGCTGGAACAAAACCGGGTCGCCTCCCATAGCGGGGTCAAATATGCCAATGCCGACAACCCTTTCGAGCATAAGCAGCGCCAGGGTAATGCCCAGAACCGGTGTAGCCAAAACCTGAATCAAGGCTGTAGCATAGATTGCCCAGACAAAAAGCGGCAGCTGAAACCAGGTCATGCCGGGTGCTCGAAGTCTATGAATGGTGACAATGAAATTTAAGCCGGTGAATATTGACGAAAAGCCCAATACAAAGGCTGCTGTCAGAATTGGTATTACGGCTGTCGTTGATTCGCTGCTGTAAGGAGTGTAGAAAGTCCAGCCGGTATCAATTCCTCCGGTAAAAAGAGCATAAACCGCAAAACAAAAACCGATCACATAGATATACCAGCTGGCCAGATTTAGTCTGGGGAAAGCGACATCTTTGGCGCCTATCATCAGCGGCATTACAAAATTTCCTAAAATAGCCGGTATGGAAGGAATGATAAAGAGAAATATCATTATGATGCCGTGCAGAGAAAATGCCTGATTGTACATCTCAGGTCCCATAAAAATTTTATCAGGGCTGAGTAGCTCCCAGCGCATCAACAGCGCGAATACTCCCCCCAAAAAGAACGAAAACATAACCATAATCATATAGAGAATGCCGATACGTTTATGGTCGAGTGTCATAAGCCAGGATTTCCAGCCTGTGGCTTCGTTCAAATAATGTTTTTCTGGTATTGTATGTTCCATATTACTTATCAGCTTATTTTAATTCTCCAAAGATTTTATATATGCTATCAGCCCATCAATATCAACGTCTTTTAGTATGCCCTGATAAGTCGGCATGACCGGATCATAACCGGCCACCTGTTTGGCCATCGGGCTCAAAACTGACTCTCTGATATAATTTTCATCTACGGTAATCGCTGTGCCATCGGACATAACTTCACGCCTGCCAAAGAGTCCCTGGAAAGTCGGGCCGACGTTTTTAGAGCCGTCTATGGAATGGCAGGTGTTGCAGGCGTTTTTGACAAACATTCTGGCCCCGTATTCTGCCATTGTTTCATTTGAATCAGGTCCGCTGCCGGCTTCGAGCCACTTGTCAAACTCATCCTGGGGCAGAACTTTGACCGTACCCCACATTTCAGAATGCCCCTTGCCGCAAAACTCGGTGCAATAAATTTCAAACTCGCCCGTCATGGTCGCTTCAAACCAGGTAATAGTGTAGCGGTTCGGTAACACATCCATTTTTATTCTGAATGCCGGTACAAAGAAACTGTGAATGACATCTTTGGATGACATAAGAAGTTTAACAGGCTGACCAACCGGAACGACCAGCTCGCCGACTCCGGTAGCCCCTTCTTCGTAATTGTAACTCCAGAACCATTTTTGTCCGGTAACTTTAATTTCCATTGAATTCGCGGGTACGATGTGCAGCCTTACGAAATCCTGAAACCCCCAGACAAATATTACCATAAGTAAAATTGTCGGTATGACTATCCAGGTAATCTCAAGTGCCATGCTTTCAATATAGGGTGTAGTCTCGGCCTTGCCGTCTTTCCGCTTATACTTTATGCAAAAGTAAACTGTTAAGGCTGTGACTCCCACAAAGAAGAAAAGAGAGACCCAGAAGATGAATCCGAACAGGGCGTCAACATCACTGGCGACTGTCGAACCCTGTGGCGGCAAGAACAATGTACGAGCTGTATCCATATTATTTCTAACTGTAACTTTCCGTAGTTTTGTTATTTTTTACAGCTGCGGTTTTACCTTTTGCTCTCAGCCGCTCTTTTAAGTAGAGCGAACCTACCAGCAGAGCAATGAGAAATACCGTGGCTACTCCGCCAACTTTCATAGCGTTCTGAGCAAAGAGCACATACCCCTTGGCATCCGGGTCATAGCGAAAGCAATACAACAGGATTTTATCCATAGTGCTGCCAATCTTACCTTCAGAGGCTTCTAAAAGACCAAGTTTCAGATTAATTCCCGTATATTGAATACCGTATAAGTAACGGCTGATAACGCCCTCTGGCGATATCAGATAGGCAGCGGCTGCATGAGCGTATTCGTCGCGATCTTCAACGTAGTAGTATTCGAAACCAATAGCATCTGCCAGAGTTTTGGCGTTTTCGCTTTCTGTCACCAGAAAATGCCAGCCAGCTGCGGCTTCGGGCATCTCAAGATGTTTGATATAATTTGCTTTCTTGTCAGCCGCCAGTTCGAATGTTTCCAGAGGGTCAATACTAACACTGACAACTTCGTACTTTTCTCCCGGAACCCAGCCCAGTTCTTTGATACCTTCGCTGACGCCATTGAAAACAAGATTACAGAGCATGGGACATTCATAATAACCGAGAGTTAGTAATACCGGCTTGTCTCCCTTGAAATAATCGGACAAAGTAACTTCGTTGCCGTTGTCATCTACAAAAGAAAGATTAAGCGGCAGAGAGTCGCCCAGATGTTCTATAATGTCAATTCCCATCAGCTCCGCCACAGAGTCCCGCACAACCTGAGCTCCAGCTACCGGACAGACAAACAGACCAACCAAAGCAGCCAGTAAAATTTTCTTATATGTCATGGCAGCTTGATTCATTTAATTTTTTCCGCCGGCTGTGGCTGCGACTTGTTTCATGGCGCTGTCTATCGGAATGTGATACTCGCCGGCTGCAGAATCTGCCAGACCGTACGAACCAAGAATCCTGCTTTCTTTGGCTCTTAACTCAATTAGCTGCGGGTTCTCCGGCTCCAATACCATTTCATGGTACATCTGTTCTTTCTTATATATGAAATACTCTTCAACAAGGAATATGGAAACTACCAGAAAAGCGATTAGCACTACTGCAGAGATAACAACCGCCTTGATGTTTATATCGGTTTTTTCGTAACCGCCGGCATGTCCTAAGTCGTGTGACAAGTCATCAATTCCTTTTTAGTTAAGGTGTTCCATGGAAACTTTAAGTCCCGGGTCATTGACCGGCACAGCCGCGCCCGATGTATATTTCCGCCAGAAGAGCCAGATGAAAATGCCGCCGATTCCGGCCATTGTTGAAATATCAATCCAGGAGTAATGAATCCCGTCCGGACTATGGGTCGGCATGGCAATCCAGTAAAGGTCCATGTATCGCATAAGCAGCATATAAAACGCCATCATCAATAGCCAGTTCCCGCTTCGTTTGGCAGCCTGGGGAATAAGTGCCACAAAAGGCAGACCAAAATGAGCAATCGGCAGAATAATGCTCAAAGTTCTCCAGGAACCTTCCCAGCGCTGCAAATACCAGAACGTTTCTTCGGGCATGTTGGCGTACCAGATCAATAAATACTGGCTGAAACCCATATAGGCCCACATTATTGTAAACGCGAATAAAAGCTTGCCCAGAGTATGTCTGTGCTCGACCGTAACAATACCGTCAAAAGCGCCCTTAATATTTTGATACCTGACCATAATGATTGTAAAGGCCAGCATGGAAATAAACGTTCCGCAGAAAATATAGACCCCAAAGATAGTTGAAAACCAGTGCGGCTCCAGCGACATCAGCCAGTCAAAGGCTGCAAACGTAATCGTAAATGCAAAGAGCATCATTCCCGGGGCGCTGTACTTGCGCATCCTGGCCAGTATGGAATCTTCGTGTTTAATATCCTGTTTGGCAGAATTTTTAGTAAGAATCAATGTCATAATTGACCAGACTGCGAAATAGAAAACTACCCTGATTATGAAAAAAGGAATATTCAAATAAGCCGCTTTATTCTGTAAAATTATGTCCGTAGCAAGTACATCTTCGTGAGTCCAGTGATATAATTCATGCATGCCTAAGAGAACCGGAATCATCATTACAAACATAAACGGAATAGTAGACATCATACTTTCAGTCAGCTTACGAAGCACCGTACTCCAGCTGGCTCTGGTTAAATGATGCAGCAGATTAAAAAAGAGCGCTCCCAGTGCGACCGTCATCCAGAAGAAAAACGCTACCAAATATGAGAAATAAAACTGATGGCTGTCCTGAAAATAGCCGACCGCCGAAGCAGCCAGCCCGACGATACCGACTGTGAGAGCGATATTGCCCAGGTTGCCTTTATCTGTAAACTTATAGGTATTGCTGTCTAATTTCATATTCTCTTCACTTAATCTTGGCTCTTTCGCTTTCAGGAATATCTTTAAGCTCTGCATTCTGGCTTCGCTGCAGGACTCTCAAATAATTGACAATCGCCCAGCGGTCCGATACCGGAATCTGGCTTCTGTATGAGGGCATATTGCGAATGCCATTGGTAATAACGTCAAAAATATGGCCGTCTTCGATATCCCGGATTCTGGCCTGATGGTAGGTCGGCGGCGGGAACATGCCCCTTTGCACTACCATGCCCTTGCCATCGCCCAAGCGGCTGTGGCAGGGCGAGCAGTAAATATTAAAGCGCTCCTGGCCCCGCAATAAAACCTCCATCGTTGGCGACACCGGAGATTTTTTGACCAGTTTGCCGCCGGCGTCTTTGCCGGTATAGTAGATAACATCTTCACGCAGGAAGCCGCGCGGCAAAGTGCCTTCTATCAGATCACGCATGGCCCGTCCGTCCTCGAAAAAATCGCTCGCTTTCTGGGCGTTAAGTCTGGGCTGATCATCCATATTGGGGTTTATATGAATCGGCGGTTCTTTTGAGGGTTTACCCCGGTAACAACCGCTTGAAACAAGTATCAAGGCGCCCGCCAGAAAGATTAGGCTCTGCTTTACTGCAGAATTTGTGCTGCCAAAAATTTTCATTCGTCTTTTAATATCTCTATGTTTTGTCCACCGATAGTTTTTAAGAAACCGGCGGTATGGGCCTCGTTATATTTTTTGTCGCTTGATTCGACACTTATAAAAAAGCTGCCATCGGAAAACTTGCCGAACCTGTCTGAGCTAAACAACGGATGTCTCAGGCGCGGCAGCCGGTTTATGACAATCATCCCTACAACTGCCGTAATAGCTGCAGTTAAAATTGTCAGGGCGAATACAACTGGTACGAATGCCGGACCGCTGAAAAACGGCTTGCCGGAAATCACCAGAG
>JADFLZ010000170.1 GCA_022564135.1 Candidatus Zixiibacteriota bacterium | reverse complement strand
CCAAAAGGACTCGATAACAGATTCTCCATCAATGGGCTTACTGTACCGCTAAACTCAAATGGTTCTTTCTTGGCTTTTATTCCTATCCAACCAGACAGCTTTATTTTTGAATTGAAACTTGAGCTGTATCCACCCAGAGACCACCAAATTAAGGAATCGTTTGAAAGAGGAGGACGTAAATTTGATGTGTCATATATATATGAGGGTGGAGCGAGGATTTGGACTCACAAACTAAAAGTCTTCATTCCGCCGCCCATCGAATCAATCCCGCTTGATACAATGATAATCAGCGGTGACTACAGACGACCACGTGGTAATCTGACACTGGCTGCAGACGATGAACTAAGAGTTTCGTTTCACGCCACCCCCGGGCATATCGCCTGGTTTTCAATTGATGACATAGTCGATTCTGTGCCGATGCCAGAGACCAACCCGCAACCGCAAATATATTGGGGAGAGGCTGTTTTCGGAGCAGGTCAGGTGCCTGATTCTCTGCTTGTGAAGGGAATCTATAGCGGTGCCTGGAAAATTCCGCCTGATGCCAGAATAGACACCGCCGCCATCACATATCACCTGGCGGTTCCTCATCCGAATGAAATCTTCTACCGGCTTTTTACTACCGGAGATAACGTCTATTTCAAAATGCTGGCCAAGTATACCGAGTATGACTCTATACCAAATATCACGAGCCAGAGCGCCTATAAAATAACACTTAACGATCCTGAGTTTCCTTTCACTGTGCGCTATATAGATTCAATGCAAACTGTCCGCCACGGACCTCGCCGCGGCTACCAATCTATATTCCAGCCAGCAGGAGTAATGGCGCTGGCAATCGGAGCTACCGGAGACTGGTACAAAGTGCGGCTTTCCAAAACGCAAACTGCCTGGGTCAATAAGCATTCAGTACAGAAACTTGAGCCGGGCATAAGACCGCCGCATACTTATCTGATCGTAGTACGCTCAGAATCACACGGACGAAAACTGACTTTCGAATTTCCTCTCAAGGGGAAGCACCCCTTCAAAATAATCGAGGATGACCGCCGCACGATTCGTGTCCAGCTTTTTGGAGTCACTACCGACACCGACTGGATTCGCTACGACTTTGATGATGACTTTATTGACGTCGCCACCTGGAATCAGCCCGAAGAAGATCTTTATGAATTTAAGATTGCACTCAACAAAGATATCTGGGGATATAACACTTACTACAAAGGCAACACACTATTTTTAGAACTTATAAAACCTCCGGATAATCTGAGAAGCCTTCGCGGCAAAGTTATAGTAATTGACCCCGGACATTCGGCTGACCCGGGTTCGATCGGACCGTCCGGTTATACTGAGGCCGAGGCCAATTTGGCTATAGCTCTTGAACTCAAAACGAAACTTGAGTCCAAAGGCGCCAGGGTGGTCATGACCCGAAGCGACACTTCGCACGTCGCCCTGTACGACCGTCCCGCTATAGCTAAAGTAAACGGCGCCGACCTGTTTGTCTCGATTCACAATAACGCTCTGCCTGACGGCGTCAATCCCTTTACAAATAACGGCACTTCAATATATTATTATCATCCGCATTCTATTAATCTGGCACGCGCGATTCATGGTGAAATGCTGAAAGCGACTCAGCTGCCCGACCACGGACTCTATCACGGCAACTTAGCTGTCAACCGCCCCACGCAATATCCGGCGGTACTGATAGAATGCGCCTTTATGATTATCCCGGAACAGGAAGAAATGCTAAAAACCGAGCGTTTCCGAAAAAAAGTAGCAAAGGCTATTACCAAAGGGATAGAGAATTTTTTGAAAAATTTTGCGAAGAAGAATAAATAGACTTTTTTGGTCGCCCACCCCTTGGGGTGGGTTCCATTAATATGTGATGATCCCACCCTTCGGCAAGCTCAGGACTATGCAGCAAGCTGTGGGCGACAAAACCGCTCAGTGTGATGAATTATGCAATAGAGGTTAAATCGTCATTCCGAGTGAAGCGAAAAAATATAACGTCATCCTGAGCGGAGTCGAAGGATGTCCAGCCATAGGAGGCAAATATGTTCAAATTCACATTAACACTTTTAGTCTTAGCATTACCGGTGTTTGCATCAGCAGAAAATAAAACACAACCTGTGGTGCCAATCCGTCCGGTCAACACTTATTCGATAGTGGCCTACGACAGCGTCACCGGGCAGTTCGGGGCGGCGGTACAGTCGCACTGGTTCAAAGTTGCCAACGTCATCTGGGCTGAACCAAATGTCGGCGCTGTGGCAACTCAGTCACTTGTAGATTTTGCCTACGGTCCGCTTGGAATTGAAATGATGAAACTGGGCAAGACCGCCACGCAGGCGCTCGACGGTCTTAAAGCCAGCGACCCCAATTATCATGTCAGGCAGGTGGCCATGATTGATAATCGCGGCAATGTGGCCGCACATACCGGTGACAAGTGCATTGCCGAAGCCGGACATCAGATCGGTCATAATTATTCGGTACAGGCCAATTTAATGGAAAACCCGACAGTACCGGCTGCTATGGCAACGGCCTTTGAAAATGCCAAAGGAGATCTGGCTGAGCGTCTTATGGTAGCGCTCGAAGCTGCCCAGGCTGAGGGAGGGGATATCCGCGGCATGCAGTCGGCTGCAATCTTAGTTGTAACAGGACAGCCGACCGGCCAGAGCTGGAAAGACCGCCTGGTTGATTTACGGGTGGACGACGACCCCGAACCGTTGGTGGAACTTCGCCGTCTGTTAGACATTAACCGCGCTTACGAGCTGATGAACCAGGGCGATGATTTTATCGTCGAAGGAAAACTTGACAAAGCCGGCCAGGCCTATGCTAAAGCGGCTGAACTTTCTCCCGGCAATATGGAAATAATCTTCTGGCACGCTGTCACTCTTGTTACAGCCGGCGAGGTAGGCCGCTCATTGCCACTTTTTAAGCAGTGCTTTGAAGACAACAAGGGCTGGCGGACTTTGATTCCCAGATTAGTAACCGCCGATATTTTACCTGATGACAAAAAAGTGATCGATAAAATCGTCGGGCTGTAGTCATAGAGTAGGTCAGGACCTTATGTACTCATGATGGTCCTGACAAATAGAATTCTGCGGAATCTGACCAGCGTCACCCTTCGACTGGGTGGTCCACCATTCATGGTGGGTTCCTGTGTGAGATAGCTTCGTCTCATCCACTCCTCGCAATGACTGGACTGTCGAAACCGCACCAAGCAGGCGGGTTTCGACCTAATCGCTTCTTTTGTACAGGGGGCAGATGGGGACACGCCATAGGCGGCCGCCCACGGTAACACGGTAGTCCATTTGAAAGATTGGGCAGCCCAGTTGCTCAAAATCCGGGAATCAGACACGCTTGAGGGGCGTCACCACCGCGGAAGATAAAATCTATCATTAAAGTCAAATCAAGGATATTAGGGACCAAGCTATCATCGCCATTAAAATCGCTCTCTCGTGGACATGGCCCCGGATCTCCGCTGCCTCTGAAAATGAAATCTACTATAGCGGTTAAGTCTAAGATATTGGCATCCTCGCCGTCACCGTTTACATCTCCGCGATTTCCGGTGCAGCAACAGGGGGAAGCAGGACCTTCACATTCATCGAGTACAAAATTGCCGTCACAGTCGTTTGCGGACACAGGCATGAACGCCAATCCGCTTGGATTTGACAGGTCAAAATCTCGGCGAACAAACGAACGATAATATCTGCCTGTTTCAACGAACATTTCAATTATTTGATAAAATTGGTCCCGTCGTCTTGTAACAAATACATTTCCGTTCGGGCCGATTGTTATTCCGGCAGGGCTTTCCGGAGGATTTTCATCGTTGTATACGCCGATAAAAGCACCGCTTGTGCCATCAAATTCTAAAACTTGAGATCTGACCGAACTGGTAACCAGTAAGTTGCCGTCAGGTTTGAAAACCAAACCGAGCGGCCATGTAAGATCGCCGTCACCGGAAGTTACAAACAGACCGATTAGTGAACCATCTGCGCCAGAATATTCAACTACCGAATTACTCAATTTGCCGGCAACAAACAGATTACCGTTAGGTCCAAAGACCAGCGCCCCGGCTCCGAATATTTCTCCCGCAGAAGTTGCAAACACACCCAAAGAATCTCCGGAGCTGCCATCAATTTTCAAAACAATATTTTGAGCGCTGTCGGTTACGTAGATATTTCCATCGGGTCCAAAAGTAAGCGAATGCAATCCTAACGAAAGGGAAGTCCAAAAGAATGAAAATGAGTTGTCGCTGGGTCGAATCTTGACAATGTGCTCTCTTCCGGCAATTCCATAAACCATTCTATCAGGCCCGATCGTAACAGCCGAGAAACTCAGCCCTGAAGCAAGTATCTGAATCGGCACGCCACTTGTGCCGTGATATTCGTGAATCCCGTCATCTGTTGAAGAGACAAATAGATTGAATTCTCTGTCCAGATCTATCCAGTCTGTAACCGAGTTCCCGTTACAATCCTGGCATTCGTCCGGTACGGTATTTCTGTCAAAATCGTCAACGGCGCCGGTTGCAATTTCGATATGGTCGGGTATAGAATTGTTATTACAATCCGGTTCGCAAATATCCAGAATATTATTACCGTTAACGTCATTTGTCGAATTTGCTTCAAAATCATCCGGCACACCGTTGCCATCACAATCGGCTTCGCATTCATCGGGAATGCCGTTAGAGTTGACATCAAGTGAAGCGCCTAAAATATCATCGCTGTCAAATATACCGTTATTGTTGCAATCTTCGCATTCATCGGGAATATCATTGGCGTTTATGTCGGCGCTGGTAGCATCGGCAATGTCAATCGAGTCATCGATACCGTTATCATTGCAGTCAAACCAGAAACAGGCGCTGCCGCTGACAATATTGCTTTCAATTACCTGCTGAACTCTGGCATGATAGCGCATATCAATATTGGCGGTGTAGCCGGGATGAATATGACAATAACTCAGTATGGTACTGCGCGAGGCAAAATTATAGGCGCAGCTGTCAATTAACGGAATGTACTGGATAGAGTCGTGGGTGTGATATGAACCAAAGTTGTGACCGAGTTCATGCGTAAATACTGTTACATCCCAGTTGCCGTTATTCGGAATTCCAATCGGGGTAGGAAAAGTGCCATTAATAAAACCGCTGATGCCGTAGCGAAATTCGGTGCAGTAGGCACTCAGATAAGCGGTTCCGCCGAAATTTAAATCTCTTCGACCGGTAATAAGATGAATAAGGTCTAATCCGGTAGTATCTTCGTTGTCGTTCCAATAAGTGCGAAAACTAAATAGACTGTTTTGATTAAACGGTTCGCCCCCGGCCGACCATACCCGTACAAATGATGCCATCAGCTTCATATTAATATCGCGCTGATAGATGTCGCTCACGGCTCCTAACAATTGCAGCAGATATGTTTGTGCCGCTGTGAGGTCACCGAAGATATCAAAAAATGCCTGGTCGGCATCAAGAGCCATAATGGCAACTCGCATACCGGCAGGACTTGCAGCCGGGCCGGAATCTCCGGCATAAGATTTGAAAAAAGTCCCGCCGACATCTTCGACATTGCAAAATTCAGCCAGGGGAGGCAATTCGGCTTCACCGACATGTTTTGTAACTGCGGC